>CANEWJ010000006.1 GCA_947442625.1 Chitinophagaceae bacterium | reverse complement strand
GCTGATGTCTTGGGGATATGGCGGCACTGGCTGTTGAGGATGGAACCATCGGCGTAGGTGAATTCCACAAAGTGATGATCAAAGATCTCACCATGGTCTTTTCCTTTCCTGACTTCTCTTCCACCCATGCCCTGTGCTTTCACGGGATAGCCGCCCTTGAACCAGTTGATGACATCAAGGTTGTGGATATGCTGTTCGGTGATATGATCGCCACAAAGCCAGTTGAAATAATACCAGTTGCGCATCTGGTATTCCATTTCAGTTTGACCAGTTGTTCTTGGTTTAACCCAAACACCATCATTGTTCCACCAGGCCTGTGCTGAAGTGATATCGCCGATCATGTCCTTGCGTTTGAACAACTCACGGTAAGAGTTTTGGTAGTGGCGCTGAAGACCTACGACTACATTGAGTTTTTTTGTTTTTGCTTCTGCAGCAGCAACCAGTACACGCTTGACACCTTCCGGATCAGTGGCTACTGGCTTTTCCATGAAGATGTGTTTTCCTTGCTTCACCGCTTCTTCAAAGTGAAGGGGCCTGAAACCGGGAGGTGTTGTCAGGATCACCACATCAGCGAGAGCAATGGCATTTTTATAACCATCAAATCCAACAAATTTTCTTTCTTCGGGTACGTCAATCAATTTTTTGATGTCACCCGCAATACCTGCTTCTGTAAGGTCACCGGTGATGCTTTTGTAGGCATCATCCAGCCTGTCGCGAAAGGCATCCGCCATGGCAACCAGTTTGACATTCTGTTTGCTGAGCAGTGCCTGAACTGCAGCACCAGTTCCACGTCCGCCGCAACCAATCAAGGCAACCTTGATTTCATCACTGGCTCCGGAATGAAAATTTGCATTGGTAATCAGTGGTGCAGCAAGTACTCCACCTGAGATGATTCCGGTCTGTTTTACAAAGTCTCTGCGACTCTTGCCGGAAAATGGCATGTTGTTTTGCATCGTTGTTGTTTTAAGATGTTATTTACCGAGATACAATGTATAAAATTTTTTGGCTTCTTCCGCAGTTGGTTGCTTAACAGGGCGAACAATTCTGAAACCTGCAAACATTCCGTCTGTGAGCCACCACCTGCTTTTGGGAATTTGCGGATCGCGCTGGTTCCAAAACGGTTCAGAGAATTTGCGTGTATATACCCTAAGATCGGCCGCAACGTCAAGATAAGATCCACCCCTGATGCTCCTTGGATACCGTGCAGCAGGTGGATTGGTAGGATCCAGCTGGCCATCCGTAAGCTGCTTCAAATAATCGGGAGCATATTGATCCATGGTCCACTCGGCAACATTGCCCAGCATATCGTACAATCCCCAGGCGTTTGGTTTTTTGGTTCCCACCCGCTGGTATTTTTCTTTGCTGTTGGTCTTGTACCAGGCATATTGACCCAACTGGGTAGCATCATTTCCAAAAAAATAATTGGTTTTGCTTCCCGCCCTGCAAGCATATTCCCATTCTGCTTCAGTGGGCAACCGGTAGAAAACGCCCGTGTTTTGGTACATCCACCTGCAGAACATCATGGCCGCATCCACACTCATGCTGTTGACCGGAAATCCACCACCTTTTCCCATGTCCCAGCTCAGGTCTATGTACTGTGCGGTGGGTCTTGTAACAGCATCTACCTTTGACCCTTGTGAAGTATTTTCATCCTTGAAAAACACATCGAACTGGTCGTGTGTAATTTCACATGCCCCCATCCAAAATGCGGAAATCTTGACTGTTTTGGCAGGTTTTTCATTGGGCTTGGCGGAGCTGTTGCTTCCCATCAAGAAAGTTCCTTCGGGGATGGAAACCATTTTGATTTTCAACTCCGATAACGGCATGTTGATTTCTTCTGTTTTGGAAACATTGGTTTGCGCAAAGCCAGCTTCCGGTGATATCCATTGCAGGCAGCAGAGCGCTAGAATAATTTTTTTCAATGCATTTGATTTGATGCAATTTTAACTAAATTGTTCCTAGTTTTCATTTTTCAAACGATTAAATTTCTTTTCATATGGAACGCAGAGGATTTCTCAAAAGATCATCCATGGCAGGAGCCGCATTGATACCGGGATTAGCCGCATTTTCAGCATATCAACCAGTAAATGAACCAGGCAAAACATTCAACCTCAACTATGGATTTCATGACGGGATGTTCGCTGCTCATGCAGGAAAGGATTTTATTGATCAGATCAAGTGGGCACATGATCAGGGTTTCAGGTCCATTGAAGACAATGGCATGATGAACCGTACGCCTGAAATGCAGTCCAAGATTGGTGATACCCTGGCCAAGCTGGGCATGCAAATGGGCGTATTTGTGATCACCACCGATGGTTGGCATTGGAAGATGAGCCTTGCCACAGGAAAGCAGGAGTTCAAGGACCTGATCATCCGCGATTGCAAAACCGCTGTTGAAGTGGCCAAGCGTTGCAATGCCAAACACATGACCGTTGTGCCAGGAAATTTTGACCGAAGTTTACCGATGGACATCCAAACTGCCAATGTCATTGAAGCGTTAAGAGGCGGTGCGGGAGTCCTTGAAAAACATGGACTGGTGATGGTGCTGGAACCTTTAAGTGATAACCCCGACCTGTTCTTGCGCTACTCCACCCAAACCTATATGATTTGTAAGGCGGTGAACAGCCCATCCTGCAAGATCCTTTTTGACATGTACCACATGCAGCGCAATGAAGGAAACATCATTACCAACATCAACCGTACCTGGGAAGAGATTGGCTATTTCCAGATTGGGGACAACCCAGGAAGGAAGGAGCCCACCACCGGGGAAATGAACTACAAGAATATTTTCAAGCATATTTACAACAAAGGATATCGTGGTGTGATGGGAATGGAACATGGAAATTCAAAACCTGGCACAGAAGGGGAGTTGGCCCTGATCAAGGCCTACAGGGAATCTGACTCTTTTCTATAGCATTGGCGCTGAACATTTAAGCAGGGCGGTTGTTTTAATATCATGAAGAAGTTTTTGTTGTTCTTGATTGGTGTGTGTTCTGTTGGATTGTTGTTTTCTCAATCTGCTGAAGAGATGGCTGCCAAGCTCAAGTCCAAGTTATTGTCTGTAAAGGATTACGAGGCAAAAGGGATGCTGAAAACGGATGTGGCTTTTCTTAAATTACCCATTTCTACAGTGCGTATTTTCTACAAATTCCCCGATCTTTTCAGGATTAAAAAAGATGGGGGTATTTCTGTATTGCCCAAAGGAGGTATCCGCATCAATATGAATTCTTTGATCACCGAAGGCAACTATACTTCACTCTCCGCAGGTCGTATCTTGTGGAAGGGTGCTGATCTCGCTGTTTTGAAACTCATCCCCAATGGTGAATCTTCTGATATCGTCTTGACAACCTTGTATGTTGATGACAAGGCCATGTTGATCAGAAGAGCAATCACCACTACCAAAGACAACGGTACCTATGAAATGGAAATGGAATATGGGAAATATGCCAAGTGGGGTTTGCCAGACAAGGCCATCATGATTTTTAATACAAAGGATTACAAATTACCCAAGGGAATAACTTTTGAGTATGATGCAAGTATCTCCCAGAAATCAAAAGAAAAGAAGCCTTTGAGCAAGCAGGGAAGGATAGAGATTTCTTATGCTTCTTACGAGATCAACAAAGGATTGGCCGCAGATATTTTCGGTACCAAATAAAGCTATTCGTCAATTTTTTCGTCCTCTGCATTGGCCATTACCCTTGCAGAAATTTTTCGCAGCGGATTTTTTCTCATTTCTGCATAGCCCATTCTTGTATCAAAAATGTCTACTGCTGCGAATACTGCAGCCCTGAAGGAGGATTCATCGGCAATATTCTTTCCTGCAATATCAAAGGCAGTTCCATGATCTGGGGATGTTCTGATGACTTGTAGGCCAGCAGTGAAATTGGTGCCTTCGCCCAGCGCAAGCGACTTGAAAGGAATCAGTCCCTGGTCGTGGTACATGGCCAGCACTGCATCAAATTTTTCATGGCTTCCCCTGGCAAAAAATGCATCTGCACTGTATGGGCCCATAACGATACAGTCATTTTTCTTTGCCTCCATCACTGCCGGACGAATAATTTCTTTCTCCTCTCTTCCCACCAATCCTTCATCGCCTGCATGGGGGTTAAGGCCCAAGACGGCAATCTTTGGCCTATCGATACCAAAGTCTTTTTTAAGGCTGGCTTTGAGCAGGTTGATTTTTTTGATGATCTGTTCTTTGGTAATGTTTTTGGCAACATCACCTATGGCTACATGTTCAGTAAGCAAGGCAACCCGCATGTTCTCTGCCACCATCAGCATCAGCACTTCATCTGCCTTGAACACTTCCTTGAGATAAGGAGTATGCCCTGTGAAATTGAATTCACTGCTCTGCATGGCATATTTGTGCAAGGGTGCTGTAACCAAGACATCAATTGCATTTTCTTTCAGTGCCTTCACTGCTGCCTGCAATGATTTTACTCCATACAGGCCAGCTGTATCGGTCATTTGACCGGGCTGTATGTCCACATCCTCTTCCCAAACGGTGAATACATTGAGTTGTTTTGGATTGGCCTTGGCGATGTCTTTGATGTTGTTGTAACTGATGTTCAATTCTGGCATCAGCTTTCTGTAGAAGTTGAGCACCTTGTTGTTGCCAAAAACTACTGGGGTACAGAATTCAAGGATGCGTCCGTCTGAAAAGGTATTGAGAATCAGCTCGATTCCTATCCCATTCAGGTCTCCAATTGAAATTCCAATTACCGGTCTTTTTTGAGCACTCATCTCTTCTGCTTTCATTTGAACAGTAAAGGTACAAGGAAAACGGGGATCTTTGTCTTAATTTTGGCGCAATGTACACCCTCAAGAAATCGCTAGGACAACACTTTTTGAAAGATGAAACGGTCTGCATACGCATCATTGAGGCCCTCAATGCGCACCAATACAGCCAATTGCTGGAAGTGGGTCCGGGTGGTGGTGCACTGACCAAGTACCTGAAAGGGTTGGAGGGGGTAGACCTCAAGTTGGTGGAAATTGATGCAGAGAAGGTGGCATTTCTGCTGAAAGCCTATCCTCATGTGCGGGGCAAGATCATCGAAGCAGATATTCTTGAGATTGATGCACCCTTCAGCGGACGCTTTACCTTGATTGGCAACTTCCCTTACAATATTTCCACCCAGATCGTTTTCAAAGTTATTGATTGGAGGGCGCAGGTGGAGACCATGATAGGCATGTTCCAGAAGGAAGTTGCCGTTAGGATTTGCTCGGGTCCGGGATCAAAAGAATATGGCATTCTGAGTGTCATTTCCCAGGCCTATTACAAAACGACATACTTGTTTGATGTGGACGAAAACTGCTTCAATCCACCCCCCAAAGTGAAAAGTGGCGTCATCATGTTTGAAGATGCAGGCAATCCTTATGGGATCACCAACCACAAGAAATTCATGCTGTTGGTGAAGCTGGCATTTGGACAAAGAAGAAAACAATTGAGGAATCCTTTGAAACCCTATTTCAAAAAAGAAGACCTGCTGGATCCGATTTTTACAAAACGTGCAGAACAGCTGTCTGTGCTCGATTTTGTCGAACTACTAAACAAGATGAATTGATGCCTAAAGTGATGATCACTGCCCCTGCCCATCCTTGTCTCAAAGCAGGGCTGGAGCAAAGAGGATACCTGGTGGATACCCAGGAGAAAATAAGCCATCAGGAGTTGAAAGAATTGATTCCTTCCTATGCCGGATTGATTGTGGCCAGCAGGATTCAAATTGACAAGGAAATCCTGGCAGCCGCCCAATCACTGAAATGGATTGGGAGATTGGGCAGTGGAATGGAGATCATCGATGTTGATCAGGCAACTTCCCAGCATGTAGTTTGCATGAGCAGTCCGGATGGCAACTGTGAATCAGTGGGTGAACACTGTCTTGGTATGCTGCTTTCGCTGCTCCACAACATCAGCAGCTCCAGGGATGAAGTGAGGGAAGGAATATGGCTGCGTGAGGCCAACAGGGGATTTGAGCTGGGCGGCAAAACAGTTGGTATCATTGGTTTGGGACATACGGGATCAGCCTTTGCCCATTTGCTTTCACCCTTTGGTGTGAAAGTGCTTGCGCACGACAAGTACAAGACAGGTTTCAGTGGTGGCCATATCATTGAATCCACACTTGAAACCATCCAGGAATCGGCTGATGCCATCAGTTTCCACCTGCCCTTAAATGCGGAAACGCAGCATTATGCCAATGAGCAGTTTTTCTCTTCGCTTAAAAAAAGACCATATTTTCTCAATGCCAGCAGGGGTGGGGTGGTAGATACAGCCGCCCTGATCAGTGCATTAGACCAAGGCCTGGTTGCTGCCGCAGGCTTGGATGTGCTTGAAAATGAGGATCTTGCAAGTTATGCACCCCATGAAACAGACATGTTGCAACAACTGTTGAGGCACAGGAATGTGATTGTTACGCCACACATTGCTGGCTCCAGTCATGAGTCGTTGGTCAAATTGGCCCAAAGCCTGCTCAAAAAGCTGGATTTGTTGCCCTGGCCTTGATTTACAAAAATTATTTACCTTTGCAATGCAGCAACGCTTCAGCCCTAACTGAGGCGTTGCTCATTTTTTTTCAAACCGACCAACTGAAAGATGTCTATATGAGCATAATGTACGTAACCAAAGAGACCCTTGAGCAAATGAAGGTTGAACTGCAACACATGAAAAGTGTTGAACGACCGGCCGCTTCCCGCGCCATTGCAGAGGCAAGGGAAAAAGGTGATCTCAAAGAAAATGCAGAATACGACGCTGCAAAAGAAGCACAGGGTCTGCTTGAAGCCAAGATCAACCGCATGGAAACAGAATTGGCCAGTGCCCGCATCCTTGATGCAACTACGATAGACACCAGCAAGGTATCCATCCTGACCAAGGTTACCATCACCAACAAGGCTACCCAAAAATCGGTTACCTATCAGATTGTATCTGAAAAGGAAGCGGATCTGAAAATGCAGAAAATATCCGTTACTTCTCCCATCGGCAAAGGGTTGCTTGGGAAAAAAGTGGGTGAAGAGGCGGAGATTGTTGCACCCAATGGCAAGGTGGTATTTACCATTGATCATATTGCGATTTGATATCCATGGCAACCATTTTTTCAAAAATCATTGCAGGGGATATTCCTTCTTTCAAAATTGCCGAGAATGATCAATTCTATGCTTTTTTGGATGTTTTTCCACTTGTGTCAGGCCATACACTCGTGGTTCCGAAAAAGGAGACAGACAAGTTGTTTGACATGGATGCGCATGATCTCGGCGCAGTTTTACAATTTGCCCAACCCATTGCCAAAGCCATTGAAAAAGCTTTTCCTTGCCAGCGCTGTGGAATGGCAGTGGTTGGACTGGAAGTGCCGCATGCCCATGTACATTTGGTGCCCATCGATACAGCCGATGACCTGAATTTTACAAGACCCAAACTGAAGCCTTCTCAGGATGAATTGAAGGAAGCACAACAGAAAATTCTTCAAGCACTCAAGCAATGACCCAACAATCCAAGGCTGCAAACAAAGATTATTTTTTCATGATTCTCCTCGGATGCTTGTTTGCACTGGGTTTATTTGACCTGGTGTATTCATTCACCGGAGTCTATGCAATATTTGGTATCCTGTATCCTTCAGCCCATGCGTTGTTGAACATCATCCTTTTTCTTGCCCTCTCTTTTATTTGGTCAAAAGAAAAATGGGCGGCATGGTTGTTTCTGGGAATTGTGGTGGCGCACATGGGGCTTGACGTTGCTGTGGGGGCTTTTGCATTGTACAAGCTGATGTTGTTTCTCCCCGCCATTTATTTTCTCATCAAGCTGAAGTAAATCTTTCTGGGTATTATCCAATCCTTCCTGGATTGTTCTTGATAAAGTCCTCCCATCCTCCTGATTTTTTGTTGCGGGTGTTCTTCTTCGTTGCTGCTACTGTTGTAACCAGGCCATGTGCGTTGAAATGATGGCAAACTGCCACCGCCAGGGCATCTGATGCATCAAAGTATTTGATGGTATTGGTGAGCGGCATGATGCTGTTGAGCATCTTCCAGATTTGTTCCTTGTTGGCATTTCCATTTCCGGTAATCGACTGTTTGACTTTTTTGGGTGAATATTCGGCTACCGCCAGGCCGTTAGACATGGCAACCGCAATGGCTACACCCTGTGCCCGGCCCAATTTCAGCATGCTTTGTACATTTTTCCCAAAGAAGGGCGCTTCAATGGCCATGTCGTCTGGCTTGTATTTGTCGATGATTTCCTGAATGACGGTGTTGATGGTGCCCAGGCGTTCAAACATGTCCTTTTTCCCATTCAACTTGATCACGTTCATCTCAAGCATCTTGATCTGCTTTCCTGTCACAGACAGGATTCCATAGCCCATGATCACTGTTCCCGGATCAATCCCTAAAATAATTTTACTTTTCTGCGCCAACTGGGTTTATTTTTGAAGGGATAAGCAAACACACTGAACAAAAGTATCAAAATATTATTCAATTACCTGCTTGGGCCTGCGCTCTTCATGCTATTGAGCTACAATGTATTCAAGCAGGTGGCCAGGCAGAAAGACTTGCCCTTGCATTTATCTTCTCTGGTTGCATCGCTCCGGGGTTGGGGTTCTTTGTTGTTGTTATTGGTCTTGGTAATCATGTTGGTGCAGTGGTTGTTGGAGGCCAGGAAATGGCAGGTCATGATGAACACTGCGCATCCCATCAAACTGCCTGAGGCATTCAGGATGATTTTATCGGGCATAGCCTTGTCGATGGCTACACCCAACCGGATGGGTGAATTTGCCGGGAGGGTGATGCATCTTCACAGTGGACAGCGGTTGCAGGGAACTGCATATACGGTCATTGGCAATTTTGCACAGCTGATCATAACCTGCATCGCCGGAAGCATTGCCCTTTGTATGGAATGGCAGGATCAGCATCTATACCCCACCGGTGCAGGACTGCAAGCGATACAAACCATGCTGCTATGGGCCACTCCTTTGGCCATCATTTTTTTTATGCTGCTGTACTTCAAGGCTGGCATGGTTTTCAACTGGATCCTCTCGCTGCGCTTGCTCGGAAAATTTCGGGATAAGCTTGGGACATTGGACACCATACCCAACAGTATTCTCTTGAAAGTATTGCTGCTCTCATCCCTTCGGTTTGCTTTTTTCATCTTCCAATACTGGTTGCTATTTAAGCTGACCAATACCGGGATTGGCTTTCGAGATACATTTGCAGCCATCTCCATCATGCTGTTGTGGCTTGCCATTGTACCCACTTTTTCTTTTTTGGAACTGGGGCTGCGTTGGGAATTTGCCCTGCTGCTGATGGGGTCACTGTCGGGGAATGCATTGGGAATAGCGGTTTCGGTAACTGCCGTTTGGCTGATCAACCTGATGTTGCCCGCAGTGTTTGGGGCCATCGGATTGATGCGTTACCGATCCAGGTAATACTTATACCATCATCTTTTTAAGAAAACTTTATTCTTGTGGCCATTCGCAGAACAATATCCGACCGCCAATGGTTTTATATTTGCAGCATGCGAGGTTTCCACAAAATACTATTTGTCTCCATTTTCTCCCTCAGCCTGATCAGGTTGAGTGCGGGAAATGATTTTTGTGGCTTGAGCAACATGTCATTTAATGCAGGAGAAGTGATCACGTTTAAAATTTTCTACAACGTGATTGGTCTTTATGTAGATGCAGGAACTGCTTCTTTTTCCGTTTCTAATGAAAAGCTCAATGCCAGGCCAGTTTACCATGTGGTAGGCCTGGGCACTTCCAATCCATCCTATGACTGGATTTTCAAAGTGCGTGACCGGTATGAAACCTATATTGATACTGCAACACTGAAGCCCTATAAATTTGTAAGACATGTGGAAGAAGGTGGATTCAGGAAAGATGAGCTCGTGCTTTTCAACCATGCAGAAAACAAGGCAGTGAGCACAAAAGGCACCTTTCCGATTGCCGATTGTATGCAGGATGTACTGAGTTCCATTTACTATGCACGCAACATCAACTTCTCAAATTACAAGGTAGGAGAGAAAATTCCCTTCAAAATGTTCCTGGATGATGAAGTGCACAACATCTATATCCGCTACATGGGAAAAGAAGTCATCAAGACCCGCTATGGTAAATTCAGGGCCATCAAGTTCAAGCCCATGTTGATCAGTGGAACCATCTTTGAAGGAGGCGAGCTCATGAGTGTATGGGTTTCTGATGATGGTAACCATGTTCCTTTGCGGATTGAAAGCCCGATTACGGTGGGCAGCATCAAGGTTGACATGATGGGGTACAGAAACCTGCGGTATCCCATGCAGTCCATGATCAGCTTCAAATGATCAAATCAGGTCTTCCAGTTGAATAGTTTCTTTTTTCCTAAACCCCTTTTCGGTTTTTTCTACTGTACAGCAAATGGTTGTGGCATCATGCTCAAAAAAAAGAATGTGGTTGTTGGCAACTGCCTCCTCGAGGTAAAGTTCCTTTTCTTCTAAGGTTGTCATAGGGTACATATCATAAGCCGCGAGATAGGGCAAAGGAATATGTGCAGCAGTAGGAATAAGGTCGGCTACATACACAAGGGTCCTGCCGTTGATGTTGATCAGGGGATGCATCATGGAACGGGTATGTCCATTGGTGAACATGATGTCGATGCCAGGGCTGAAACTGGTTCTTTCGCCTTTTTTTTCTTCCACAAAACGGAGTCGTCCTTTTTCAAAAATAGGCAAGATGTTTTCTGTAAGGAAAGATGCTTTTTCCCTGGCATTCGGCTTCGTGGCCCATTGCCAGTGGGCCTCACTGCTCCAGTAAAGGGCATTGGGGAATGTCAGCTCAAGCTGGTCATTGATTCTCGAAACAGCGCCCCCGCAATGGTCAAAATGAAGGTGCGTCAACAATACATCGGTAATGTCTTCTGGGTGAAATCCCAACCGGAGCATTGATCCCAGCAAACTTTCATTTCCATGGGGAAAATAGTGGCTGAAAAACTTTGCTGATTGTTTATTGCCCATTCCTGTATCGATGAGGATTTTTCTTTCTCCATCCACTACAAGCAAGCAGCGCATGGCAAAACTGCAAAGGTTGTTTTCATCTGCAGGAATTGCTTTTTGCCAAAGGCTTTTGGGAACAACGCCAAACATGGCACCGCCATCAAGTTTGAAAAGGCCGGTATCAATGGAATAGACTTGCATATTTTTCTCTAGTGATGACCACCTTGGTGTAGAGCAACGCAAAAAAACTGATGATGAAAAATACCATGAGTACAAGAATAGAATTCCTCATGCTTCCGGTGAGTTCTTCGTTGTATGCAAAAAGAAAGAGTCCAATGGTGAGTGCGATCTTTTCAGTAACATCATAGAAGCTGAAAAAGGAAGTGGTGTCAGTTGTTGCGGGCAAGAGTTTTGAATAGGTACTTCTGCCAATAGACTGGATACCTCCCATGACCAAACCCACGCAGGCAGCCAGCATATAAAATTCAGTTTGGGATGTGATGAAATAGCCCCAAATACAAATGGCTACCCAAAAGACGATGCCAAACAGCATTGTAGGAATATTGCCAATCTTTTTTGACAACCTGCTCATGGCGATGGCACCGACAATGGCAACGATCTGAATGAGCAAAATGGTAAGGATTAGTTTGGGTTCATCCTCAGGCTTGGGGAAGATGTGTTTTTTGCTATAGCCTGCTGCCACAAGCATAACGGTTTGCACCCCAACACTGAGAAAGAAAAAAGCAGCCAGATAGCGTTTCAAGGCAGGGATCTCTTTCACCTGGTTCCAAACCAGTTTAAGCTCAAGAAATCCATTGACAAGAATATGATTTTTGAGTTGTTTATTGCTCTTGGTATTGGAGGGCAATGCACGCAATGGAATTTGTGAAAATCCAAACCACCAGACTCCCACCAGCAGGAAGGAAATCCTTGGTCCCAATGTTTTGTCTCCGTTGTTCAAGCCAAATAGTTCCGGTTTTAAGATGATGACAAAGCATATCAGCTGCAGCAAGACACTGCCAATATATCCCATGGCAAATCCCTTTGCACTCACACTGTCGCGCTCTTCAGGACTTGCAATATCTGGGAGATAAGAGTTGTAGAAAACCCAGCTGTTCCAGAAACCGAGCGCAGCCAATGAAAAAAAGATAATGCCGTATTCTATCTTGTCTGGGGTGAAAAAAAACAATGCGCAACAGGAAAATGACCCTATCATGGTAAATACGCGCATAAAGGCTTTTTTATTTCCCCGGTAGTCAGCAATCGAAGACATGATGGGCGACATCAGGGCCACCAGAAAAAAAACAACCGCCAGCGCATAGTTCTGCAGCGCTGTATTGATGACACGGATACCGAAGAAACTTACATAAGAAAGCTCATCAGGATTTTTGCTGCTGGTTACCGCCACATAATAAGCCGGGAAAATGGTGGAAGTGATGACCAGGTTATAGGTGCTGTTGGCCCAATCGTACATGGCCCAGGCATTTTGAATTTTCTTCCTGTTGTTGTTCATTATCTAAAGCTTGTTCGTTAAGATAAGCAATATCAAGACAGCGCCAAGCACAATCCTGTACCATCCAAAGATCCTGAATCCGTTTTGTTGCAGAAAACGGATAAAAAATTTGATGGCAAGCAGGGCTACAACAAATGCAATGCTGCTTCCCAGCAAAAGGAAATTAATTCCCTGGGTATTCAACACTGCAGGCTCTTCTTTCCAGATATCATAGAGGCTTTTCAGCGTGGCTGCTGCCATGGTGGGCACAGCAAGGAAGAAGGAGAAGTCTGCAGCCAGTGAACGGGTGAGTTTTTGCTGCATGCCACCAATGATGGTTGCAGCACTGCGGCTCAGTCCTGGAAACAAGACTGCCAGCACCTGGTACATGCCAATAAAAAAAGCTTTTTTGTACGTGATTTCTTCTTCTTTCTCAATGGCCTTATCTGTGAACCATTTGTCTACAAAAAGAAGAATGACCCCTCCCGCAAACAGTACTATGGAGATGAAGAGTGGCTTTTCAAGTACAGCTTCGATGTGTTTCTTGAACAAGGCGCCAAAGGCCAGGGCTGGAAGGATGGCAACGAAAAGCTTGAAATAAAAACTGACGCGTTTGAAGTCCATGAACTTCTTCCAGTACAGAACGACAACAGACAGTATGGCCCCAAACTGTACCACCACCTCAAATAATTTGGTGAAGGAGTCGTCTCCAATGTTGAAAAATGCGGAGGCTATGACCATGTGACCTGTTGAAGACACGGGAAGAAATTCTGTAATGCCTTCGATAATGGCCAAAACGATGGCCTGGAATGTATTCATGAAAGAGGGATAAAAATGAGCAAACTACTTCTTGGATTTCCTCATGATGGCATAGACCTCAATGAGCAAACCTGCAACAATCATGAGTGGGGCCATGGTAATGCGCTTCATGCTGTAAACTTCATTTTCAGCAAAAACATTGGGGTCTTCCCCTTTGCCGCCAGCCATCAAAACAAGTCCTATCGTTATCACGACAAGCCCTATCAGCATCCATCTCAGGTTATCCTTTCCGAAAATTGTGTTGTTCTTCGTTTCCATGTAGTGTTGTTTATCAATATAAATCGTCCAGTTTCATTTTGAGGTACTTCATTACACTCCTGTGCGTACTGATGAAGGTAATGCTAATTCCAATAAGGATAAGACCTGTGAAAAGCATTGCCAGCATGCCATTGTCTCTCAGGGCTTTGATTTCGGGTAACCACCAGTTCTCTACGCCATAGATGATGACAACTAATGCTGCAATCGCAATGATGGCGCTTGCCAGCCCGTTCAGGATGGCCTTGGTATCAAAAGGTTTTGAGATAAACCACCTTGTTGCCCCAACCATCTGCATGGTCTTGATCAGGAAACGGTTGGAGAACATGGCCAGCTTGATGGTATTGTCAATCAAGACGATCACGATCAGGGCCAATATCCCTGCAAGTGCCAACAGAAAATAGCCTGTTTTTTTGACGATGTTGTTCAGGTTGCTCACAACAGCATCAGGATATTTCACTTCACTGATGATGAAGTTTTTGGTTATTTCAGTGGTTATTTTTTTCAGGCTGTCCTTGTTTACGTATGCAGGTTCAAGGTAAAAATCTATGCTTGCCGGTAGAGGATTGTAATCCAATACTTTGTTCCAGTCTTCATTGCCATCTCCGATGAATTTTGCTCTTGCAGCTTCTTTGGTAACAAACTCCACATTGCGGGCATAGGGCTTGCTTTCAATTGATTTTGTTACAATGTCTATTTCCCGGTCAGGGCTACCATCCCGCACAAATGCATTGACCTGAACACTGCCTTTGAAATAAGTTTCCAATTTGCTGGTGTTGATGACCAGCCACCCGAGCATGCCCAGGATGAAGAGCACAAGGGCTACCCCCAAAATGGCCATAAAATAGGATGGCTTGCTGCGTTTCATCGATGCATTGCGCTGTGCTGTCATGTTCGATTTGGATTTTGTTCCTCGATTGTCATCAGTAATCATGTCAAAAATAGCATTTTTAAAGCGTTTGTGTATTTTTGCGGTTCCTAGAGGAAAGGTTAATTTTTTAAAGGCCCGAATAAAGCAACAGAAATGGAATACGCATTCAGGAATATTGAACGGAAATGGCAGGAGAATTGGAAGGCAAGCAATGCGTATAAGGTATCAAATGAGAGCACCAAACCCAAATTTTATGTGTTGGACATGTTTCCCTACCCAAGCGGGGCTGGTCTTCATGTGGGTCATCCCCTGGGGTATATTGCCAGTGATGTGTTCAGCCGTTACAAGCGTTTGAAAGGATTCAATGTGCTCCATCCCATGGGGTATGATTCATTTGGGCTTCCTGCCGAGCAATATGCCATTGAGCATGGTATTCCACCCGCTGTTTCAACCGATCAAAACATCGCCACATTCCGGTCTCAGCTGGACAAGATTGGCTTTTGTTATGATTGGGAACGAGAGGTGCGCACTTCTGATCAGGAGTATTACAAATGGACCCAATGGATTTTTCTTCAGCTGTTTGACAGCTGGATGGACCGCAAGCTGCAGAAGGCAAGAAGAATCAGTGAATTGATGGCCAACTTTGAAGTGGAAGGCAATGCCGCTAATCCTTGTCCTGGAGAAAAGAACCTTTTTTTTACGGCAGCAGCATGGCTGGCATTTTCAGACAAAAGAAAGGCTGAAATCCTGATGCAATACCGCCTTGCTTTTTGTGGAATTGGAGAAGTGAACTGGTGTGAGGCCCTGGGTACCGTACTGGCCAACGATGAGGTCATCAATGGTGTGAGCGAGAGGGGCGGCCATCCTGTTGTAAAAAAGAAGTTGCGCCAATGGTACCTCAGGATAACAGAGTATGCCGAACGCCTGTTGGCAGGCCTTCAAACCGTAGACTTCAGTGAAAGCATGAAAGACATGCAATCCAACTGGATTGGAAAAAGTTTTGGCGCAGAGATAGATTTTGAGCTCGACCTTGTTGATGCACCTGCTGAGGGTAAAAAACTCAAGGTATATACCACCAGGCCCGATACCATTTTTGGCATCGATTTCATGGTCATCGCTCCAGAACATGAGCTGGTGGCCTCCATCACTGCAGCGGAACAATCCACTGATGTTAGCAGTTACATTGATTATGTCAACAGCAGGAGTGAGCGTGAAAGGATGGCCGAAAAAAAGATAACAGGTGTTTTCAGTGGTACCTATTGTAAGCATCCCTTTGTAGACAGGAAGATTCCGGTTTGGATCAGTGAATATGTGCTCGCAGGATATGGTACCGGTGCCATCATGGCGGTGCCCTGCGGGGATGAGCGTGATTTCAAGTTTGCCAACCATTTTAATATTCCCATCACCAATATCATCGGATCTTTTTATGATGGTACTGAGGCCAACCCCACAAAAGAAGCCAAGCTTGAAAACAGTGGGTTCCTCAATGGTTTGCTCATGTCTGACGCCATTGCTGTAGCACTGGATAAACTAGAAGGATTGGGAATCGGCAAGCGGCATACCAATTATAAAATGCGGGATGCTGCTTTCAGCCGCCAACGTTACTGGGGTGAACCATTCCCCATTGTTTGGAAAGATGACGTGGCGATTCCGTTGTCTTCAGCTGAATTGCCCATTGTCCTTCCTCCCATGACAGACCTCAGGCCTGGTCCGGATGCGCAGGGTCCGTTGGCCAATCTTCCTGAATGGGCAGCATACGAAGGTGGCACAAGGGAAGTCAATACCATGCCAGGCTATGCAGGCAGCAGCTGGTATTTTTTACGGTACATGGATCCCAACAATACCGATGCATTTTGCAGCAGGGAGGCCAGTGATTATTGGGGACAAGTAGATCTTTACATCGGCGGAACGGAGCATGCTGTTGGACATTTGCTGTACAGCAGGATGTGGACCAAGGCCTTGTTTGACCTGGGGTATATTGGTTTTGATGAGCCCTTCAAGCGTCTTGTCAACCAGGGAAAGATTGGCGGAGACTCCCGGTTGGTTTACAGGATCAGGGGAACAAAGCAATTTGTTTCAGCAGGTTTAAAAGACCAGCATGAAACCGATGAACTGCATGTGGACGTGAGCATGGTAGACGGATTGGATCTTGATATGGAAGCCTTCAGGAAATGGAAACCAGATTTTGCTGAGGCAACATTCATTACCGAAGACGGTGTTTACAAATGTGGGAGCCGACTGGAAAAAATGAGCAAGCGTTATTTCAATGTTGTCAATCCGGATGACATTGTGGAGCGTTATGGGGCAGATACTTTTAGGATGTATGAGATGTTTCTGGGTCCGGTTGAGCAGGACAAGCCCTGGGATACCAAGGGAATTGAAGGGGTGCACCGCTTCATGAAGAAATTATGGCGCCTGTTTTTTGATGTAGAAAAAGGAGCTGTACTGACGGATGCAACCGCTTCAGATGCAGCATGGAAGGCCTTTTACAAGATGGTGAAAAAAGTAGAAGAAGATACTGCGCGTTTTTCTTTCAATACAGCGGTAAGCAGTTTCATGATTGGGGTCAATGATTTGACCGACCTGCATTGTCACTCCAAAGACCTGTTGGCCAAATTCCTGGTGGTCCTGGCGCCTTATGCTCCCCACATTGCAGAGGAGTTGTGGGCAGTCATGGGACAATCAGGATCGGTGCTGGATGCCAGTTATCCGGCAGTGGAAGAAAAATACCTTCTTGAAACCTCCAAAGAATATCCGGTGGCCATCAACGGTAAAACAAGGACTACGTTGAACCTGGATATCAATGCGTCACAGGCAGATGTGGAGGCATTGGTTTTGGTGGATCCTATCGTCATGAAATGGCTGGAAGGCAAGCCTCCCAAAAAGATCATCTATGTTAAAAACAAAATGATCAATGTAGTCTTGGGCTAACAAAATGCAGTTTTGCGGGGTTTGGGCCAAGCCAATACTTAACTGAACATTTTGCTTTCCTTCCGTACTATTGGTGTAATTTCACACAGCATGAACCCACACTTAGATCCTGTAGGAAAATCATCGATTTCTCCTGATGCGGAGTATGAAAATACCATTCGTCCTTCCAGCCTGGAAGATTTTTCCGGACAGCCCGGCATCATTGAAAACCTCAAGATCTTCATCAAGGCTGCACAAATGCGATCAGAATCGCTGGATCATGTGTTGTTCCATGGACCGCCAGGCTTGGGAAAAACAACCTTGTCCAGGATTGTGGCCAGGGAAATGGGCGTCAACATCAAGGAAACATCAGGTCCGGTGATTGAAAAGCCGGCAGACCTGGCGGGGCTTTTGACCAGCCTTGAGACCAATGATGTTTTGTTCATAGACGAGATCCACCGCCTGAGCAATGTAGTGGAAGAATACCTCTACTCCGCCATGGAAGACTACAAGATTGATATCATGATCGACAGTGGGCCCAGTGCCAAGACTATTCAAATCAACCTCAATCCCTTCACGTTGATTGGTGCCACAACAAGAAGTGGGCTACTGACAGCCCCATTGCTGTCGAGGTTTGCCATCAAGTCAAGGCTGGAATATTATTCCAATGAAGTGCTGGAGAGAATCATTACAAGGTCTGCTGGCATTTTGAATACCAAAATCACTTCAGATTCAGCTGGTGAAATTTCCCGCAGGAGCAGGGCTACGCCAAGGATTGCCAATGGCTTGCTCAAACGGGTCAGGGATTTTGCACAAGTGCTTGGCAACGGTGTCATCACCATGGACATCACCAAGCATGCATTGAAAGCGCTCAATGTTGATGAGCATGGGCTTGACGAGATGGACAACAGGATCCTGACAACCATCATCGATAAATTCAAGGGGGGGCCTGTGGGATTGGGAACCATTGCCACGGCGGTTGGAGAAGAAGCAGGCACCATTGAAGATGTCTATGAACCTTTTTTGATTCAGGAGGGCTTTCTTCAACGAACCCTTAGGGGCAGGGAAGTGACGCGCCGCGCGTATGAACATCTTGGGCGTACCCCTCAAAGGCCCAATGACAATTTGCTGTTTTGATCCTACAATACATTCAAGACACAAGGATTCAATGCAATCAAAGCGTTACTTGACGATGAGCCTGAAACCATTGCCGTGGATGTTCACGATTTCAACATTCGGATCTTCCCTGAGGTATTTTCTCAGTTTAGCGATATAAACATCCATGCTTCTGCCGTTGAAATAGTTGTCATTGCCCCAGATTTTTTTGAGGGCCAACTCTCTTTGCAACAGGTCATTCTTGTATTCACTCAGCATTTTCAGGAGTTCATTTTCCTTGGGCGATAGGGTCACTTTTGAACCATCTGCAGAAAGTTCACGCAATTTTGGGATGAAATGATATTTTCCAAGATCGTATTCAGTATTTTCTTGCTCCCTGTTTTGCTCTTCATTTCTTTTCAGGATGGCTTTGATTTTAAACAACAAAAGTTCAGAATCAAATGGCTTGGTGATGTAGTCATCTGCGCCAAGCTTATATCCTTTGATTTGGTCTTCTTTCATGGACTTGGCAGAAAGGAAAAACAAAGGAATGTCTGGATTGATGTCCCTGATTTCTTCTGCCAGCATGAAACCATCCATTTTAGGCATCATTACATCGAGCAGACAGATGTCAAATTTTTCACGCTGGAAGGCGGCAAGACCCAACCGGCCATCGCGCTCCAATATTACCTCATAGTCATTGAGTTCCAGGAAATTTTTCAATACGAGTCCAAGATTCGGATCGTCTTCGCAAAGCAGGATTCTAGGTTTTGTGTTGGGTGACATATGAGTAGGTTTACAACAAATAAAATTATTAAAGTTGGATAAAAGGCAAGGATGGCCAATAAAATTTTGTTAAACAGGGTTTATCTTTTCATATAATGTCATTTTGCAATTACGAAACAGCGGATTATCAATGTTGCTTTCTACTTGCATGAATATACTTATATCTAACCGTTGTAAAATCAATGAATTAGGGCAGTTCAAGGAATTTCATTCAAGGGATTTTTAGATGCTGTATAATTCCTATACCTTCACTATGGTTTTTCATAGGATATTGGATTTAAAACGGGCTGGATTTCTATCCGGGCCCTTTTTTTACCTCAATCTGACCTTCCCCATCAGGTCAATCGATATTTTTTCTTCTGCCATCAACGTTTGAAGTATTTTTTTTGCAGCTGTTTTTTCTACACCCGATGCTAAAATGATTTCCTCCAGTGTGCAGGATTCACGTTGCAGCAATTGAATGATTTTTTGAACGTCAGTGTTGAAATTATTTTCCCGGGAAACGATGTTTGCTGTATTGATGCAACAATCACAGTTGCCACATGCAGTTATTTCCTGGTCACCAAAATAGCGTCCAATGAAAGCAGACCGGCAGGTTTCGGTTTTTGCATATTGGATCATGTTCTCTATGCGTTGGGTAAACTCTTTTTTTCGTTTGAAATAGGTTTCATGGTCGATGTTGAGTTCGTCAGCCTTGATGCGGTCTTGTAGGTAACAGACCTGGGGTGTTTCTTTTTTCGGGTGATAGGCAATGATTCCAGCTCTGTGCAGGGCAGCAAGCTGTTCATGGATGGTGATCAGGTCTCGTTTAAGCATCCATGATAATTTCATTTCACTGATTTTTACGGCGATATCAAATACGCCTGCATAGTTTCTCAGCAAGGCCTTGATCATCGGCTCGTATGCGGGATACGCATTTTCGAAATCCTCTATAGAAGCCTTGTCGCTGATGAACTGGACAGTGGAGGGCATGTAGACCCTTTCCAGGTATGAAATGACTCGCTCCTGCTTCAATGCTTGTAAGCTGTACACAACCTCATTCATGTTCAACTTGAACTTCTCCATAAAGTCTTCCATCTCAAAATCGAAATACCTGCCCTGGCCCAATCCTGTCGGAACCTGGTGATAGTTGGCCAGTGCTTGGTATACTTTTCTGATGGTTTTCAGATCTGGAAACCTTGTGTTGGGCAACAAAAGCATTTCCTGTATTTCAGTATCCCTGTACAATAGGTAGGCATTTGCAGTTTCCCCATCTCT
Source organism: Chitinophagaceae bacterium (assembly GCA_947442625.1). Taxonomy (GTDB): domain Bacteria; phylum Bacteroidota; class Bacteroidia; order Chitinophagales; family Chitinophagaceae; genus Pollutibacter. The sequence goes on along the minus strand of CANEWJ010000006.1, from coordinate 19,733 downwards.
TCCTGCCCGACCTGCCTCCTGGTAATAGTTTTCTAAACAATCGGGCATGTCTGCATGAATAACCATGCGTACATCCGGTTTGTCAATGCCCATCCCAAAAGCATTGGTGCAGGAGATGATCCTGGTTTGGCCTTTGATCCATTTATCCTGCTTCTGTTTTCTGTCTTCCTGGTTGAGGCCCGCATGGTAAAAATCACAACTGATCCCATGCTGTCTGATCAGGTCGCTGATCTCTTTTGTTCTTTTTCTTGTTCTGCAATAGATGATCGCAGTGCCTTCGATGGTTTTTAGCAATTGCAGTATCCTGTTGATCTTGTCATCGCATTTTTCAGCAGCATACCTGAGATTTTTTCTTGCAAAAGATGTCATGAAAACATTGGGATTTTTCATGATCAGCTTATTGGCAATATCTTCTTTTACTTTTCCTGTTGCAGATGCCGTCAAAGCAATAACAGGGATGCGTGGCAGGTATTCACGGATCCTTGCAATATGGAGATAGGATGGACGAAAATCATAACCCCATTGCGAAATACAATGTGCCTCATCTACTGCAATCAAAGCGATGGGGAGGGATTGAAGGCGCTCTCTGAATGCCCTTGTTTCAAGGCGTTCAGGCGACACATAGAGGAACTTGAGTTCATCGTTCATGCAGGCATCCAGTGCATTTTCCGTATCCTGGTAACTCATGCCAGACATGATGGCCATTGCAGGAATGTCCATTGCCTGCAGGCGTTGTACCTGGTCTTCCATCAATGCAATCAATGGTGAAATGACAAGACAGCAACCCTCCATGATCATTGCAGGAACCTGAAAGCAAACTGATTTTCCGCCACCGGTGGGGAGTATGGCCAGCGTGTCTTTGCTTTCCAATAAACTGTTGATGATCTCTTCCTGAGACGCCCGAAACGCGGGATGTCCCCAATAGTCCAACAGCACATCCCTGGGTGTCATCTTGCTTTGGCTCATCTTGGTTAAATCACTTTTTTGAAAAAGAGCCGTACAGAATTGATGGCAAGCACCACATCACTCATGCCCATGACCAGTGCACCCAGTGTTGGTGTTAGCAAACCAAATGCTGCAACAGGAATGGCAATGATGTTGTAGAAAAAAGCCCAGAATAAATTTTGTTTGATGGTAATATACGTATGCCTTCCCAAGCCCAGTGCTGTGGGCAATTGCTTCAATCCAGCGTTCATCAATACCACTTGTGCACTCTGTATCGCCAGCTGTGATGCATCGCTCAATGAGATGCCTATGGTGGCCTTGGCCAGTGCGGGTGCATCATTGATGCCATCGCCCACCATGGCCGTAGGTGTGGCCTTGTTGAGGGTATCAATGGTGGCCAGCTTTTCTTCCGGACTTTGTTCTGCAATCACCTGATCCATGCCCAACAGTGAAGCGATATGGTCGCATTTCTCTTTCCTGTCTCCACTGAGCAAGATGGTTTTCAATCCACGGCTTTTCAGGTAGGTGATGATTTCTTTTGCTTCTGGCCTCACTTCATCCTGTACATCAATCCAACCAATCAGTGCATCATTTTTTAACAGATAGACGTTATGGGAAGCCTCGTTGGTCTTGTCTTTTGCAATCTTGTAGGAACCTGCCCAGTAGATGTTGCCATCCTTGTCGGTTCCTTTCATCCCTATGCCTTTTACCTCTTCAATGCTACTCCATCGGATCTCATCCTTTGTTTTGAACGCTGTGGACACACACTGTGCAATAGGATGATTGGAATATTTTTCAAGGGAATAGACAATGCTTTTCCATTTCTGCTCTTCCACACCAATGGCCTTGTGATCCGCCAGCACAAAGGATCCTGTGGTAAGGGTACCCGTTTTATCAAACACCAGCTGTGTGATGGCCCTGAAATTTTCGAGGCTGGTTGCATTCCGGAACAGGATACCAGATCTTGCAGCCCTGCCCATCCCAACGGCGATGGCTGCTGGGGTTGCCAATCCCATGGCACAGGGGCATGCAATCACGAGCACTGCAATGCTGCGCATCAATGCATGGGTGAAAACGTTTGCCGCTTCCGGTAGATTGGCCAGGTAGATATAGTTTCCTATGAACGTGACAAGCCCGATGCCAATCACCAAGGGAACGAAAATGCCGCTGATCTTGTCCGCCAGGTGTTGGATAGGAGGTTTTTCTCCTTGTGCCTGTTTGACAAGGTTGAGGATGCCCGCAAGTACAGTGTCGTTTCCTGTGGCAGTGACCTGTGCTTTCAGTGAACCAGATTCGACGATGCTGCCTCCAATGATATTGTCTTTTGCCACCTTGTGTACGGGAATGCTTTCTCCGGTGAGCAGGGACTCGTTGACATGTGCATCACCCCAAAGTATTTTACAGTCGATGGGAACCTGCTCTCCACTCCTCACCAGCACAAGGTCTCCAACCTTGAGTTGTGTATTCTCAATCGGAAGAATTACTTCCTGGTGATGCTCATCAAAGGCGATCATGTTGGCCATGACTTTTTGAGATTTCATCAGTGCTTTGAGTGCCTTTTGTGTGGATTGCATGGATGCATCCTCGAGGTAGTTGCCGAAGAAAACCAGTGTAATGATGGTGGCGGCTGTTTCGTAAAACAAATACTGCTCACCCTGTCCCATCAGGGTTCCAATCAGGCTGTAGAAGAATGCAGCAGATGCACCCAGGGCAACAAGTACGTTCATGTTGGGCATTCCGTTTCGGATGCTTTTGATGGCACTTTTGCCAAAGAAGGACATGCCCACCAGGTATACGGGAATACAAAGCGCCAGCTGTAACCATGGATTCATCAGCCAGTGAAGCGGGATCCACCTTTCCAGCATGTGCAGCATCAGCACCAGGGTGAAAGGAAGGCAGAAAATCAACCGCTGGGTTTGGGTAGACAATGGTTTTGTTTTTTTCTTTCCCTCTGGAGTTATCGTATCCACTACATTGTATCCGAGATCATTGATGCCTTCCTTCAGTTCATTGGTTGATGAGCCTTCGACGATCTCAAATGAAACATCGCCATCGATGGGGTTGACCCGGATGTTTTGTACCCCTTGTTTACCAAGATACTTGTTGATGGCAAGGGCACAGTTCGCACAGGTCATTCCATCCACTTTCCATTGAATTGTTTCCATCCTACGAATTTACTGATTAAATTACCTTTGCATGATATGGAATTGATGAACCAAACATACGAATTGTCAGCTTTGTCTGAAATAGCTGACCAACTCGCTGTTCACGTCCGGTTGCACGAGGTTGTCACTTTTGAAGGTGAGCTGGGTGCAGGAAAAACAACCTTGATAAAAGCATTGTGCAAAGCGCTGGGTGTAGATGAGATGGTCAGCAGTCCAACCTTTGCCCTTGTCAATGAATATGAGGCGGGAAATCTCGGTCCAAGAACCAAGGTTTATCATATTGACCTGTATCGTCTTGAGGGCGAGGAAGAGGCTGTAAGGGCCGGAATGGAGGATTATCTCTACAGTGGCGACCTCTGCCTTGTGGAATGGCCCCAAAAAGCCTTGGGAATCATTCCAGAAAATGCCCTCCATGTGATTTTGGCTTCGCAAGGCATTGATCATCGTCATATAAGGGTGCTGGCAGGTAAAAATTGATTAACTTGAACATTATTCATCAATGATGCCAAGGAAGCCATATATCAGTTCAGCCATCAGTTTTGAGCCACTTGAAGAAACGCTGGATATAAAACCGTTGGGTTCTTCTTTGTCCATAGCCATCCCCAAGGAAAACGCCTTTCAGGAAAACAGGATTGCCTTGAGCCCAGATGCAGTAGGGGTATTGATCAACAATGGCCATGCCGTATCCGTCGAAACCAAGGCAGGCGAAGGCGCCCATTTTTCTGATAAGGATTATGCGGAGGCCGGTGCCATCATCGTGTACGATAAAAAAGAAATCTTTAGGAGTGAATTGATCGTCAAATCTGCTCCTGTGTCAGATGAAGAACTTCCTTTGCTTGCCATAGGTCAAACCATCATTTCTCCCATTCATCTTCCGGTGATGAAATCACATATCCTGGAAAAGATGATGGAAAAAAAAGTGACATCCCTTTCTTTTGAAAACCTCAAAGATGAGTCTGGTCATAATCCGATTGTAAGAAGCATGAGTGAAATTGCAGGGAGTTCAGTGATGCTGATTGCAGGCCAGTACCTCAGCAGTGCGAACAATGGCAAGGGTATGTTGCTGGGGGGTATCTCCGGGATTCCACCCACGAAAGTTATCATAATCGGAGCCGGCATTGTCGGTGAATATGCCGCCAGGACTGCATTGGCAATGGGTGCCAGTGTGAAGGTTTTTGATAACAATATTTACAAACTTAAACGGTTGCAGAACAATATTGGTGTCCGGCTATGGACTTCGGTATTGGAACCCAAAGTATTGGCCAAGCAACTCAAAACCTGTGATGTGGCCGTAGGGGCCCTTACCTCTTCTGGTGGGAGAACCCCGGTGGTCGTAAGTGAGGAGATGGTGTCTATGATGAGGCCCGGGAGTGTGATTGTAGACGTGAGCATCGACCGGGGAGGATGTTTTGAAACTTCTGAGGTGACTTCACATGAAGAGCCGGTTGTGTCAAAATATGGTGTAATCCATTACGGGGTACCCAACATTCCTTCCGGATTTGCCAGAACCGCTTCACAGGCCATCAGCAATGTACTGATGCCGCTCTTGCTGACCATTGGTGATGAGGGGGGGCTTGAAAAACTGGTTTGGCACCAACTCAACATCCGCAATGGTATTTACCTTTTCAAGGGCTCACTCACCAATTTTCACCTCAGCCAACGCTTCAACCTGAAATACACCGACCTGAACCTGCTCATTGCAAGCCAGCGTTAAAACCAAAACCAATCAGATGAAAGCGATCATACCTGTTGCTGGAGCCGGAACAAAACTAAGGCCCCATACCTATACACAGCCCAAGGCATTGATACCGCTTGCGGGCAAGACAATCCTGAGCATCATCATCGATCAATTGGCCGATGCGGGCATCAAGGATATAATTCTGGTTGTGGGATATCTGGGCAACAAGATCCAGGACCATGCGAAGGCCCATTATCCCCACCTCAACATCACCATCATCCAACAGCATGAACGCAAGGGACTTGGACATGCAGTGTATTTGTGCAAGGAAGCCGTAGGCAATGATGAAGTAATCATTGTTTTGGGAGATACCATTTGCGAATACAATGCAACTGAATTTCTGGCGACTGAAGGGTCAGTGCTGGGTGTAAAAAAAGTAGATGATCCCCGCGACTTTGGTGTTGCAGAAACTGATGAGTCGGGAAATGTAAGCCGGGTAATTGAGAAGCCCCAGATCCCCCGAACAAACAATGCTTTGGTGGGTATTTATAAAATCAAGGACTCATCCTTATTGTTTGATTGTCTGTCTAATGTGATGAGCAATACAACCAAGGAGGGAGAGGAGCATGGGCTCACACCAGCCTTGGATTGCATGATTGCTGGCGGAACACATTTCACCACCTTCAAGGTATCCAATTGGTTTGACTGCGGGAAAAAAGAAACATTGCTTGAAGGCAATGCCACACTATTGAAAAAATGGGGGGGTGATATTGCTACACATCATTCGTTCGAAAACACCATCATCATTCCTCCTGTGAGCATTGCCCAGGGTTGTGAAATCCGGAATGCCATCATAGGCCCTAATGTGTCGATTGGAGAAAAAACCCTGATACAATATTCAATTGTCAAGGATTCCATTGTTGGGGCCTATTCCAAATTATACGATGTGGTGTTGCATGATTCCCTGATTGGTTCAGACACAGAAATCAAGGGCGAGACCCGCACGCTGAATATCGGCGACAATACGGAGATTGACCTGGGTTGATGTTCCCTAACTGATTTTTCCTACCATCTCTGAAGGGATCACCCATGCATCAAATTCAGCTTCAGTAAGGTATCCCAGCTTCACTGCCATTTGTTTCAGGGTTGTTCCTTCCTTGTGTGCCTTTTGGGCAATTTCAGCAGATTTGTAATACCCTATTTTGGTATTGAGTGAAGTGACCAGCATCAGTGAATTGTTCAGGTGCTTGTCAATATTTTCATACAAGGGCTCAATCCCGACAGCACATTTGTTGTTGAAACTGACACAACCTTCCCCAATCAATCTTGCGCTGTGCAGGAAATTGTAGATCATCATGGGTTTGAAAACATTCAATTCAAAATGTCCGGTAGCCCCGCCAATGTTGATGGCCACATCATTTCCCAATATCTGTGCAGCGATCATGGTAAGGGCCTCGCATTGCGTGGGATTCACTTTTCCGGGCATGATGGATGATCCGGGTTCATTGTCAGGAATGAAAAGTTCACCAATGCCACTTCTCGGACCAGAAGAAAGCATGCGAATATCATTGGCGATTTTCATCAGGCTTACAGCAACAGTTTTCAGTGCTCCATGCGCTTCCACAATGGCGTCATGGGCAGCAAGTGCTTCAAATTTATTTTCTGCAGTCACAAAGGGAAGGCCTGTGAGTGCTGCAATGTGCTTGGCTACGTTTTCTGCATACTGATCCGGGGTATTGATGCCGGTACCTACTGCAGTACCGCCCAATGCAAGCTCTGCCAGGTGTTCAAGGGAATTCTTGATGGTTTTGATGCCATGGTTGAGTTGTGATACATATCCGCTGAACTCTTGCCCAACGGTCAACGGGGTTGCATCCATGAAATGGGTTCTACCAATTTTTACCACATGCATGAAGGCCTTGCTTTTTTCGGCAAGTGTATCCCTCAGCATTTCAATCCCAGGAAGTGTAACTTCCATCAACATTTTATATGCGGCGATATGCATTGCAGTAGGGAAGGTATCGTTGGAGGATTGTGATTTGTTGACATCATCATTGGGATGAAGAAATTTATCTTTGTCAGTCAATGAACCGCCTTTTTTTACATGGCCTCTGTATGCCACCACTTCATTGACATTCATGTTGCTTTGGGTACCGCTTCCGGTTTGCCAAACGACCAGAGGGAAATAATCATTGAGTTTTCCTTCAAGGATTTCATCACAAACTTCACCAATCAGGATTGATTTTTCCGCTGACAATACACCGGCTTCACAGTTGGTGATGGCTGCCGCTTTTTTAAGGTAAGCAAAGGCATAAATGATTTCTTTCGGCATCCTGTTGATGTCTTGTGCAATCCTGAAATTGTCAATGCTGCGCTGGGTTTGGGCACCATAATAAGCATTGGCTGGCACACTTACTTCGCCCATTGTATCCTTTTCAATCCTGAATTCCATGTATATGATTTAGAGATGCAAAATTAGTGTATGCGCGTTAAAAAGACCTGTTTTTACTGGTCCAGTCCCTGATATAGTCGGCAATTGCCGTTGAAGAGGTGCCTGGAGGAAAAAGCTGACCCACACCCATGGCTTCAAGTGCCAGCCTGTCTGCTTCTGGAATGATCCCGCCACCGGTCAGCAATACATCATCCATCTTGTTGGCTTTCATCAATCCAATAATCCTAGGAAAAACAGTCATGTGGGCCCCGGAGAGAATGCTCACACCAATGGCATCTACATCCTCTTGCAAGGCGGCTTCAACAACCATCTCAGGAGTTTGCCTTAGACCGGTGTAGATGACCTCCATGCCAGCGTCTCTGAGTGAAGTGGCAATCACCTTTGCACCCCTGTCATGCCCGTCCAGTCCTACTTTTGCAATGAGTACACGAAGCGGTCTATTTGTGTGTTGATTTTCCATATGGTGATTATTGTGCCAATAGCGTCAGGCAGTGTGCAATTCTTCTGGTGGTGGCTTCCTTACCTATCCTGAAGGCGATGTCAAAAACAGTAGGACCAAATTTAGCACCGACCAGCATGATGCGGAGTGGAAGTTGTAGTTCTCCTGGCTTGATTTGGGCAAGGGCAGCGGCTTCCTTGAATGTGTTTTCAATGGCAGCTGTATCCCATGTTTCAATCTGCTGAAGGGTTGATGTCCACCCTTCAAAAAACAGCTGCTTTTTTTCATCCCATTTGGGCTGAACAGATCCCAGGTCAATCTCCACAGGGTCATGGAAGAAATAGGCAACCTGTGGTACAAAATCATTGAGGAGCTGGCATCTTTCTTTTACCAAGGGGATGATGTCTGTCAGCACTTCTTCACTGGCTTCGATATCATTTTTCTTGAGTATTGCTTGCACCAAAGGAAGGAGTCTGGTGGTTTCGCTTCTTTTGATCCATTCCTGGTTGAACCATTTGGCTTTCTCAAAATCAAATTTTGCTCCTCCCTTGTGGATTCTTTCAATAGAAAATCGTTCAATGAGTTGCTCAAGGCTGAAAATCTCATCGCCACTGCCATCATTCCAACCCAGCATGGCCAGCATGTTGATGAATGCTTCGGGAAGGAAACCCATTTCCTTGAAACCTTTGTTGCGTTCATTTGATTTGGGGTCTTGCCAGTCCATGGCAAAAACGGGAAAACCAAGCCGGTCACCATCCCTTTTGCTCAATTTCCCTTGGCCATCCGGCTTCAGGATCAAAGGGAGATGGGCCCACTGGGGCATTTGGTCTTTCCAGCCGAAATAATCCCATAGGAGCACATGAACCGGCGCTGAAGGAAGCCATTCTTCTCCCCGGAATGCATGGCTGATTTTCATTTCATGGTCATCTACAACAACGGCCAGGTGGTAGGTGGGCATTCCATCTGCTTTGAGCAGCACCTTGTCATCCACCTGATCGGTATTGAAGGTAATCTCTCCCCTGATCATGTCCTGAAAGGTCAGTTCAGTGGAAGCCGGCATTTTAATGCGAACAACATGGGGAGTTCCCTGATCAATCAGCGCAGCGACTTTATCACTGGGCATTGTCAGGGAGTTGTTCATTTGCATCCGGACCTTGCTGTCGTATTGGGGAGAGGGATTCATTTCTGAACGAAAGGTATCCCGCATTTTCTCCAGCGCTTCAGGGGTGTCAAATGCATAATAGGCATGCCCCTGTTCGATGAGCTGTTCTGCAAATTTTTTATAACTGCTTTTCCTTTCGGATTGGCGGTATGGTCCAAAAGCCCCTTCCTTGTGTGGGCCTTCGTCAGGTGAAATGCCACACCAGTCAAGGCAGTCTATGATATATTGCTCTGCGCCCGGAACAAAACGTCCTTGGTCAGTGTCTTCTATGCGGAGGATGAATTGGCCCTTGTTTTTATGGGCAAATAGGTAATTGAAAAGGGCTGTCCTGACCCCGCCGAGATGGAGTCCGCCTGTTGGGCTGGGGGCAAACCGTACCCTTGTAGTTGATGCTGTCATGTGGCAAAGATAAGCAGATATGGCTGTTGCTGTGATGATCTATATAGGGAACCCTCCCTTAGACAAGGGAGGGTTCATTCCAACCAATATTACCATTTATGATAAGACGATAAATTATTTGTTCATGAACTTTTCAGTTCTGTTTTCTGTTTCGTTCAGCAATCTCAGGTTGTATATTCCTGCGGGCTGGTTTCTTACATCAATTGTTTTGGTTCCTGCAGCGGCTTTTCCTGACAGCACTACGTGGCCAAAATTGTTTACGACTTGGTATGCATACGCTTCTGCGGCATTTACGATTACCGGTTGTTGAGCTTGCTTGATTATTGTAAATATTCCAGCTCCATCATTATTATTTTCAATGGTAACAGTGTTGCTGAATTGTATAGCGCCGTCTTTTTCAATGAATTTCAGCATATACGTATAGGCCGCTGGTGCAATCACTTGGTGTACATAGCTGTTTGCGTTCAACGCTGGCCTGGCGATTTCTTTGAAGTCACCTTCTTGTGTTGCAACCATCACACTGATTGCTGCTGTTCCTTTCAGGTTGTTTGTATTCCAGTTAATTTTATTGCCATGTTTAACTTTAATCCCAGTCACAACAGGATTGTTGGTAGAACTGGTAGTGGTGCTTGGTGTTGTACTGGTTGATGTTCCGGAATACGTTCCGCCAATGGTGTAAGCGCCGAGGCTTCCATAATCATTGCCAGCATTGACATTTCCAGATCCATCGATGATTACATAATAGGTGCCAGCGCTCAACGTTGTATCAATTGTAGCATGCATGGAATCAGCAATATCATAGGTCTTGATTTCGGTGCCTTTTGCATCTTGCAAGATGATTTTAACATCAAGGTTGGCACCGTTGTTTCCTGTTCCGACATTGAAAGGAATAACATTCAGCTTAAGCAACCCTTTCTGGCTCAGGTCCAACCGGAAATAATCCTTGTCTGCAGTGGTGGAAATAACACCAGCCTTGCTAAATACATTGTTGCTGATAACCACAGGGCTGGCACTTGTATAAAGGTCAGCATAATCATCTGGCCTGTATCCGAATCCGTTGGTTGTAGTAATGATGCTGAGGTTGTCTTGGAGGAAAGCACAACCATTGGGTGTTGGTCCGAAATTCCACTGTGTGGCATTCCTGGAAGCAACATTTCCCATGATTGGTCCCCAGGAGGTTTCTCCTGTTCCGATGCCTGTATGATAAGCGCTTGTCAATGTGCAGGTTGATGTGTAGGCAGATTGATGGTACAAGCCCAGTGTATGTCCGGTTTCGTGAGAAACTGCTTCTGCTACTCTTTTTGCATTGTTTCCCAAGCGATCACTGAATACAAAAGCGGGTGTATTATCACCCCAGCTGAAAGATGTTACGTAAGCAATGCCTGCAACACCTGCATACCATGCACTGGTAGGGGTCACAACCACGCGGATTCTCTGGGAAAGTGGAGCAGCAAGAAATTTAGAAAGGTCGGTGGTAATGTTGATGTTGAATGGCCTGAAATCTTCAGCAATCCTGTTGAATGCTTCTGTGATTTGTGCATCCGTCATGGTTGCAGGCAAACAGGAAAATGGTGTGCCATAGTTCCACATGGAGCTGTTCACATCGTGGCCGTCAAAATCAATGTAAATTGTTGCTACTGCTGTAGGATAACTGTTCAATGTTGGAGCGGCAGTTGTAGTGCTTGCTGTGAAAATGGCAGCAAAAAGCAGCATGAAGAAAAGATTTTTCATAAAATGGAGGTATAGGATTGGGATTGGAATGTGGTAGGGGATTGGATTAAAAACGGGCCACGTTGAGTTTACTCAACGATCATATCTTTGAGGTTTATTTTTTTGATGATGTTTTTTCCTGCATTGTCTACATTGAGTTCGATGCCATCTTGGAATCCGCGTCCAAACATTCTGCCAACATATTTTATTTTGTTGTCCTGATCGACTGTTTTGGAGATGAAGAGATTTGCTTTATAGTTAGAACTTTCGATGACAACGGTTTGTAAATTGTCATATACTTTCATGTTGGATTTGATGACACCCGTAACATGAAACCCTTGGGTGAACTTTACATCAACGGCAGATCCTGGATTCAAATTAAAAATACCTTCCACAGCACTGGGTAAAAATTTTGCTGTTTCTGGAAGCGTATCAAACATTTTTTGGGCCCTTGCATTACTGAGCATTGCTGTAAAAGCAAGCGTGAATGTGAGGGTTATACATAGCTTTTTCATACAATGGATTTGATTGGTTCTACAAAGTAACGGAGGGTTACAGCAGAATATTATGCGTGTAGTATATATTCATTCATATTGAGTATTAGTACTTACCCTGCTTAAGTTAAATGTTGCAGTATTTACGCAAAAGCACTTAATTCCAAAAAAATGGAAAATGAATGAGGTGGCAGTATGTGGAGATACTAATATGTGCCGGCGGAAAGCATGACCAAGGTGCAAGCTTCTAAAGTATCAATTCCCTTGTGTGTTGCCTCCTTAAAAAAGCTGGGATTTTCAGCTCCGGGATTGAAGATGATGCGTTTTGGATGAAGAGAAAGGATATATTCCTCATAGGCTTTTTGCCTGTCTGCGTTGAGGTAAATCGTTACGGTATCAATCCCTTCAAAAGGGGACATTGTTGTGGCTATTGAAATATTTTCAATAGTGAATTCCTCCCTGCCAATGGCTTCCACCTGATGACCTGCGGTAAGCAATTTTCTTACAGCAAGATGGCTGTACTGTGTAGGATTGGTTGAGGCGCCGATGACAAGGGTTTTTTTATTTGGCATACTATTAGAGATAAAAAAAGCCGGTTTTAGACCGGCTTTAAAAAGAAAATATCGATCAAACCAGCATCACTACTGGGTTCTCCATGTATTTTTTAAGGGTTTGCAGGAAGCCTGCACCCACTGCGCCATCAACACTCCTGTGGTCACAGCTCAGGGTTACCTTCATCATCTGGGTGGTGGTAAAGCCTTCTCCTTTCCTGACCACCACTTCTTTGATCTTGCCAACAGCAAGAATACAGCTGTCTGGCGGGTTGATGATGGCAGTGAATTCATCAATGTCCATCATGCCCAGATTGGAGATGGTAAATGTATTGCCTGTGAAATCCTGTGGTTGAATCTTCTTGTTCCTGGCCTTGTCATACAACTCTTTTGATTCCAGGGCTATTTGAGACAGGCTTTTTTGGTCTGCGAACCTTAACACGGGAACAATCAGTCCTTCTGGAAGGGCAATGGCAGAGCCAATGTGCACATGGTCATAGGTTCTGATAAAATCTCCCATCCAACTGCTGTTTACTGCCGGATGTTTTTTCAAGGCCAAGGCCGATGCTTTGATCAGCATGTCCTGGAAAGAAATTTTGGTAGGGCTTACCTCATTCATTTGTGCACGGGCTTTGATGGCATTGTCCATGCAAATTTCCATGGTGAGGTAGAAATGAGGTGCAGTGAACATGCTCTCCCCAAGTCTTCTGGCGATGGTTTTGCGCATGGATGTAAGCTGCGTATCTGTGTATCCTTCTTGTCCGGATACCAGGATTTTTGCAGCTGCTGGCGCTGCTGTTTGGGCTGCAACAGGCGCTGCCTTAAAGTCGTCCACATCCTTTTTGATGATTCTGCCACCATCTCCTGATCCGATGACCTTGGAGAGGTCAATGCCTTTGTCTTTGGCAAGTATTTTGGCAAGTGGAGAGGCTTTAAGCCTTCCGTCTGTACTGTCATTCGAAGGTGCTGCTGCTGGCGCGATTGCCGCAACTGCAACAGGGGCTGGAGCCGATACGGCTGCAGCCGCCGGGGTGTTTCCATTTGAGTTGAGGGAGGCAAGCAATCCTGTGATATCGGTTCCGGCTTTGCCGATGATCGCAATTACGTCATTGATTTTAGCAGATTCTCCTTCAGCAACACCAATGTGCAGCAAGGTTCCATCTGCATAACCTACCACTTCCATGGTAGCCTTGTCTGTTTCAACATCGGCAAGGTTGTCGTCACTTTTGACGGCATCACCCACATTTTTATTCCATTGAACAATTTTTCCTGAAGTCATGGTATCACTCAGCAACGGCATTCTGATTACAGTAACACCCAGTTGTTCTGGAGTAATAACCGGCGCTTGACTGATTGCAGGAGCAGGGGCTGCGGATGGGGCAACCGGAGCAGGGTCAGGTGTTGAAGCGCCAGCTTCTGCTGCAAGATAACTTTGTATGTCTTCGCCAGGCTTTCCTACGATGGCAATGATTTCATTGATTTTGGCAGCCTCTCCCTCCTTAATACCTACGTAAAGCAAGGTGCCGTCAGCATAGCCCACCACTTCCATGGTGGCTTTGTCTGTTTCCACATCTGCCAGTACATCATCGCTTTTGACCGCATCTCCTATGTTCTTGTTCCATTTGACGATTTTACCCTCGGTCATTGTATCGCTGAGGAGAGGCATCCTGATCACTTCGGCCATATCCCTGTGTATATTAAGGTTAATTAATTATTTTGAAGGCCGAAATTACGGCAAATTGAGGAATTCAACACGTCTGTTTGCAAAGATTTGCACTGGTTTTCAGTAATCAAGGTCCAGATTGAGTTGGTCCCTCATTTCCTTGATGATGGGATAGCGTTCAATCATCTTGAAATACTGCTCTCTCAACGATAAAGGCTGATCCTTTACCACTTCCTCCAGATTTGCTGATGGATTGAGTTGAACCATAAACTGGACCTTTGGATTGTTGAAAAAGTCTTGCACATGGATGAGCAATCCTACCTTTTCACTTTCTATGAATTGTTGTTGAATGCTGGTCTCAGCCATGATCTCAAAAACAAGCTCATCGATGATGGTTACCTTGGCCATTTTCAGGTTGCTCAGGCTGGTAACCTGGTTGTTTTCCTGCAGTTTCTGCAAATAAGCTGCCCATGCAGTATCCAAGCGTTCTTCATTCAGGGTAAATACCTCTACATGCTCCTGTTTTCTGTTTTGGATCTGTTCCCTGATTTTTTTCAGTGAACCCAAACCGCCCGAAACGGTTTCTGCAGGTGCTTGTGAAGGAGATGCAATGGACCTGGCCAATGGTTTTTCCGGTGGGGCTGTTAAATCAGGCGGGGGTTCTTTGGCCTGAACAGGAGGGCGTGGATTGTCAATGACAAGCTTTGCCGAAGGTTTTGTTTTTTGCGGCGCGAAGGTAATTTGCCTGAACGCAACCGGTTTTATCTCATCAACCCGTTTTTTTTTTATTGCGCTATCATCTTCCACCAGGGTGACGGCCTGTTTCAGGTGGGTTAATTTGATCAGGTGAAACTCGACATGCAGTTTTTTGTTCCTGGCCTGCTTGAATCCGATTTCAGCTTCATTGAGGATGTTGAGGGCACCTATCATATAGGCAGGTGAGATGGAGGCAGCGGCAGTGATGTATCGGTTCCGGAATCCTTCCACCACTTGTAAGAGGCTGATGGATCTTGGATCACGGCTGACCAGGAGATTCCTGAAAAATTCTGAAAGGTTGTTCAGTACCATGTCCCCATCGAACCCTTTTTTGTCAATCTCGTCATAAATGGTCAACACGCCCGGCAGGTCTTCGCTGTCCAGGAGGTCCAGCAATTTGAAGAAATAATCTTCGTCGAGCAAATTGAGGTGTTCGAGGGTATTGCTATACGTAAGGTTGGCGTTGGTAAAGCTTACAATTTTGTCCAGGATGCTCAGGGCATCGCGCATGCAACCATCGCTTTTTTGGGCGATCACATGAAGGGCTGTTGGCTCGGCTTGGATGTTTTCTTTGGTGGCTATTTCTTCCAAATGGGTGGCGATATCAGCAGGCGTGATGCGTTTGAAGTCGAAGATCTGGCACCTGGATAGGATGGTGGGGAGGATCTTGTGTTTTTCAGTAGTGGCGAGGATAAAAATCGCATGGGCAGGTGGCTCCTCGAGTGTTTTGAGGAATGCATTGAATGCATTGGAACTGAGCATGTGCACCTCATCAATGATGTATATCTTGTATTTTCCTGCCTGTGGCGCAAAACGGACCTGTTCAATCAGGTCACGGATATCATCAACCGAATTGTTGCTTGCCGCATCCAGTTCATGGATATTGAAAGAGGCGCCATTGTTGAAGGATTGACAAGAATTGCAGGTGTCGCAGGCCTCGCCATCCTTGCCCAAGTTTTCGCAGTTGATGGTTTTGGCCAGGATCCTGGCACAGGTTGTTTTGCCCACGCCCCTTGGTCCGCAGAACAAAAATGCATGCGCAAGGTGTTGTTGGAGGATCGCATTTTTCAGGGTAGTGGTGATATGGGATTGTCCCACCACGGTTGAGAAATGTTGCGGCCTGTACTTTCTTGCTGATACAACGAAATTTTCCATCGGGTGCAATTTAAGGAAAATGGTTTAGGCCTTAGGCGGTTTATGAATGATGAGATGTAGATTTTTTCTGTTAATTTAGGAATCCCAACCCCTAAACCCCTAAACCCCCAACCCCTAAACCCCTAACCCATGACCCAATACATCCTCTCCCTCGACCAAGGCACCACCAGTTCACGCGCCATCCTTTTTGACGTCAATGGATCGATTGCTGCAGTTGCCCAAAAAGAATTTACCCAGTATTTCCCCCAACCCGGTTGGGTGGAGCATGACCCAATGGAAATATGGGTCAGCCAGGCTTCTGTTGCCAAAGAGGCGATGCGTATACTGGGATTGAAATCAGCTGCTGTGGCTGCCATCGGCATCACCAATCAGCGGGAAACAACCCTGGTATGGGACCGGCAAACAAGCGAGCCAGTGTACAATGCCATTGTTTGGCAAGACAGGCGTACCGCTGCATTTTGTGACCAGTTGAGAAATGAGGGCAAGGCTGAAATGATCAAGGAAAAGACAGGGTTGGTGGTGGACGCCTATTTCTCAGGCACCAAGCTAAAATGGATCCTGGACAATGTGGATGGTGCAAGGGAAAGGGCCGAGAAAGGAGAACTTGCATTTGGCACTGTTGATACCTGGCTGCTGTGGAAACTCACAGAAGGGAAAGTGCATGCAACCGATGTAAGCAATGCATCCAGAACAATGATGTTTGATCTTAGCAAAATGGATTGGGATGATGAATTGCTTGAGATCCTGAACATCCCCAGGGCTGTGCTTCCCGAAGTGAAAAGCAACAGTGAAGTGTATGGCTATGCATCAGCCATTGGCATGCCTGAAGTGCCTGTTGCAGGCATGGCGGGAGACCAGCAGTCTGCCCTTTTTGGACAGATGTGCACAGGAATGGGGATGGTGAAAAATACCTATGGTACGGGTTGTTTCATGCTGATGAACACCGGTACCAAGGCCGTTGCATCCAACAACAATCTTCTTACCACTGTGGCATGGCAAATCAATGGTGTTACCAATTATGCGCTGGAGGGCAGCGTCTTCATTGCAGGTGCTGCTGTGCAGTGGTTGAGGGATGGACTTAAAATAATTCGCCATTCAGCCGAAGTTCAGGCACTGGCAACTTCAGTGAACAGTGCAGATGGGGTTGTCGTTGTTCCGGCCTTTTCAGGCCTCGGTGCTCCACACTGGAATCCCTACGCCCGGGGAACCATTTTTGGCATCACCCGTGGCTCCACAGATGCGCACATTGCAAGGGCGACGTTGGAAAGCATCGCCTACCAGACCTATGATGTGCTCAAAGCCATGGAATCGGATGCCGGCCTGCCCATCGCAGAACTCAGGGTGGATGGTGGCGCAACTGTCAATGACCTGCTCATGCAGTTTCAGTCTGATATCCTTTCCGTTAAAGTATTGAGGCCTGAGGTCATCGAAACAACAGCCCTTGGCGCGGCTTACCTTGCTGGACTGGCAGTTGGTTTTTGGAGCAGTATAGAAGCCATTTCATCCCAGTGGAAAGTATCAGGGCAATTTATTCCTTCCATGGATGAAACTGAAAAAAAGATCCATATCGACAACTGGCAAAGGGCAGTAAAGGCTGTATTGGCCTGGTCTGCACCCAACAACTGATCATGTGAAAAGACAAGATTCCATACAGCTATTGGAAACAAGCACAACCTGGGACATGGTTGTGATTGGTGGTGGCGCAACCGGGCTGGGCATTGCTGTTGATGCTTCCCAAAGAGGGTTCAAGGTATTGCTCTTGGAAAAAAATGATTTTGCCAAAGGTACATCCAGCCGGAGCACCAAGCTTGTTCACGGTGGAGTCAGGTACCTCGCCCAGGGCAACATCAAGTTGGTGATTGAAGCCCTGCGGGAAAGGGCTTTTTTGCTGGCCAATGCACCACACCTCACGCGTGTTCAGGAATTCATCATCCCGGTTTATTCATGCATTGACAAATGGTTTTATGGCGTTGGCTTGTTTGTATATGAACTGATGGCCCAAAAACGAAGCCTCGGTCATACCAGGATCTTGGGTAAAAAAGAATTGTTTGCAGCTTTACCATCGCTCAAAAGGAAAGGGCTGAAGGGTGGGGTAGCCTATTGCGACGGGCAGTTTGATGACGCAAGGCTGGCCATTGCCCTTGCCAGAACGGCCGATGATTTGGGTGGAACCCTGTTGAATTATGTCAATGTAACCGGGCTCGTCAAGGAAAATGGGAAACTGGTTGGACTAAAAGCCCAGGATGAGCTGGACGGAAAGGAATACACAATCACTGCAAAAGTGGTAATCAATGCAACGGGTGTTTTTGTAGACAATATTCTTGACATGGATGATCATGATGCTCCAGCAGCAGTCATGCCCTCGCAGGGAGTCCACCTGGTGGTCAGCAAAGATTTTTTCCCAGGTGATGTGGGATTGATGATACCCAAGACGGAAGATGGCAGGGTCTTGTTTGCCCTTCCCTGGCAGGATGCCTTGGTGATTGGCACGACCGACACACCACTCGATGAGATCAATGATGAGCCCATGGCCCTAGAAACAGAAATTGATTTCATCATCAATCATTTCAATGCTTATACCACCATAAACATCACCCGTAAAGATATTATGTCAGTTTTTGCAGGGTTAAGGCCGCTGGTCAAAACATTGAACAAAGGGAGCACAGCCCTGGCATCAAGGGACCATACCATTCTGGTTTCTTCCAGCAACCTGATTACCATTACCGGTGGAAAATGGACAACGTACCGGAAAATGGCAAAAGACGCAGTCAACAATGCCGCATTTGTAGCCAAGTTTCCGATTGTTAAATGTGCTACCAGACACTTGCGCTTGCATGGTTATGATAACAAGATCCTGTACGGGAGTGAGTTTTCTGCATACGGGTCAGATGCAGTGTTTATCAGGCAAATGATCTCTGATGATTCCTCAATGGGTGAGCGCATTCATCCCTCGCACAATTATTGCAAAGCAGAGTTGGTTTGGGCAGTGTCCAATGAAATGGCCATGACGGTAGAGGATATCCTGGCAAGAAGATCCCGGATGTTGTTTGTGGATGCCAGGGCGGCCATTGCATCTGCCGAGCCTGTAGCAACGATGATGGCGGAGCAATTGGGCATGGATGCTGTCTGGAAAGAAGATCAGGTCAGTCGTTTCCAGGAAATGGCAGGACAGTACCTGTGCTGATGGAAGAAGCCAAAAAATCCTTATTTTGCCATTAAATATTGAAGATATGAGCCCATTTGTTGCTGAACTCACCGGAACTGCAGTATTGATTACCCTTGGATCAGGCGTAGTTGCCAATGTATTGTTGGACAAGACCAAAGGCAATAATTCCGGCCTTGTTGTGATTGCCCTTGCATGGGCCATTGCAGTATTTGTAGGGGTATATATTTCCGCAGATATCAGTGGAGCCCATTTGAATCCGGCAGTAACCATTGGCCTTGCCGTGGCAGGTAAATTCAGCTGGAGTGAAGTGCCATCCTACTTGCTGGCCCAGCTTTTGGGTGCTTTTATCGGTTCCGTTCTGGGATGGCTGACCTATAAAGACCATTTCGCAGCAACAAAAGACCCTTCCCTGCTGCTGGCTGTTTTTTCAACAGGGCCCGCCATCAGAAAACCTTTCAGCAATTTGCTGACCGAGACCATTGCCACCTTTGTTTTCATGCTTTCGATTTTTTTTATCCAAAAGGGCGAAGTAAAACTAGGAGCGTTGGATGCCCTTCCGGTTGCATTGCTGGTACTGGGCATTGGACTCAGCATGGGTGGACCAACAGGGTATGCCATCAATCCCGCCAGGGACCTTGGGCCACGCATTGCCCATGCCATCCTTCCCATCCCCAACAAAGGGAGCAGTGATTGGGAATATGCGGCCATTCCGGTTCTTGGTCCCCTGCTGGGAGCGGTCTTGGCGGCGGTTCTTTATGGCTTCCTTTGATTGTTTTTGACGAATGTGAGAAAATTGTTGTGTGCAATTTTTCTAATCATCCCATCCTGCTTACCTTTGCGGCCGGAAAACGACTTTTATCCAATTTAAACAATAATCATGTCCAGCAGAGGTAAAATCAAACAGGTGATCGGTGCGGTGGTTGACGTTCAGTTCGAAGGTCAGCTCCCAGAGATCTACAACGCTCTTGAGATCAAAAGAGAAAACGGCGATACGCTTG
>CANEWJ010000005.1 GCA_947442625.1 Chitinophagaceae bacterium | reverse complement strand
AATGTATACCCCCAGCTTCCAGAGGCATCCGCCAGGTTGCCAAACATGAACTCAATTCCCTTGTGTGCAAGGTTGATGATCTCTACAAACTTGTCAGAAAACCACTGGATAACGATCCTGAAAAAATTATATTTTCCCTTTGACAGTACGCCAATGGCAAAGCCAATCTGGGCGATGATTCCCATAGAAACGAGCTTCCAATTGATGGCTTTTCTGTTATTGCTCAATACATAGCAAAGTCCGATCAAAAAAAGCATTCCCAGCAATCCACGACTCAGGTTTTCCCACATCATAGCTATGTCAGTTTGGTTTATTGGGCAATATACAATAATAATTAAGACCTCCGCTGCATAACCCGGCTTCTGGCCATGGTATAAAGCTCAGTGATGTCTGGAGAAATATTGAAGCGGATGATGATGAAAGCAAATAACAAGATAAAAAGAAGTGATTTCAGTGCGAGGTTGATCCAGATAAGATCATGGAATTCGATGCTGTACAATGCAAAAGTAAGCACGGCTGCAACCAGCAGTGTCAGCCCATTTCTCCAGGAGAAAGGCTGCAAGGCATAGATCCTTTTGATGTAAAAAAAGCGAATGAAATTAAAGAGTACAACTGCAACAAAGCTACCAATGGCTGTGCCAAGTATGCCGTAGGATTTGGTCAGATAATAGTTGAGGAAAATAGAGACCACTACAAAAAACATATTGGTCAAAAGATCAATCATCCAATGTTTGGAGAGCTGTAAAATCTGGGTATTCATACCGGTTCCAAGGTCAACCAGTTTACTGAAACCCAATATCAACATCAGCATAGACATGCCTGCATAGTTAGGGCCTAATACATGGATAAAGCCAGGAATGTTCAGGATGACAATCCCTAGGATTCCTGAAGCAATCACCAGCAAATTCAGGGCTGTTTTTTTATAAAGCCTGTCTAGTTTTGCTATGTCTTTGTCTTTCCAGGCCTGGGCAATTTGTGGGGTTGCCGCTGATACCATGCTGCGCTGCGGTACATCCATGACTGTTATCAGGTAGGTGGCGATGGTAAAGATGGCAGCATCAGCCAGTCCTCCTGATGATTGAGACGCAATAATGATGGTGTCATTGGTTTTGGCTACCACGTTCAATATATTTCCCAGAAAATAGGCTCCACCGAACCGAGCCATCATTCCAGAAAATTTATGGGTCACCTTGCTTTGCTTGAATACGAGGCTAAACGATTGACTGCGTATCAGCACCCAAGCCAAAATCAAAACAGGAATAAAATATAAATAGGCATAGAGCTCGATGAAAATCGTGTAGTCTTTGATCATGCCCAATACCCAGGCCAGGATGACCAGCAGCACTACAATCCGGAACATGAATTCTTTCAGGAAATTGGCGAGAATGGTCTTGCCAATGATCCAGGCAAATACCTCAAGCATGGAGAGTGCAACCAGGGAAATGGTTAATGGAATCACAAGCCTCAAGTGGTTTGCAAGAATGGGAGAGCGGCTTGAAAACTTCTTTAAAGCGATGGGCTCTATGTATGGAAATGAGAAGTATAGCAGGGTACACATGATGGCACCAAGTGTAAACACCAGCGTGGGAAGCTCATTTTTCTCTTTCGGCAGATAGTGTTTGTAGAAAGGGAAGAACTTTAGTGCGACTGGAATAGTACCTGCTGTGCAGATCATGGAAAGTATCAAAGCAATGTCCATCAAGATCCGGGTAAGGCCAAATTCTTCTGGCGTAAAGAATTTTGGGAAGAGGAACAATACATTGAAGGCTCCAATCGCAAAGCCTGCGTAGATATAGATGGAGGAATAAATGCTTTGCTTGCGAATGGTTGCCATGGAAAATAAAAAAAACCGCCACAGGGTGACGGTTTCAAAATTAATACAATTGCGGGTTATAGGTGAGATTCAATCCGCTTAATAAAATTGTGTTTGGGTTGTGCTCCTACAAGCTTGTCTACCACCTGGCCATTTTTGATGAAAAGGATAGCCGGGATTGAGGTGATGCCATAGTTCATAGAAAGCTGTGGGTTGTGGTCCACATTTACTTTTCCGATATTGACCCTTCCTTCGAACTCTTTGCTGAGTTCATCTACAACAGGTCCGATCGCGCGGCAAGGTCCACACCATTCAGCCCAAAAATCGATCATAGAGAGCTTATCTGAGTCCAGTACTTCTACCTGGAAATTGCCGTCTGTAAATTCTTTTGCCATGTATTTAGATTGTATGTTAGATAATCAAGTGAAATGCAAAATTAGTTCCAATTTTTAATATTTCATAAAAAGACATGTTTCATTTATACAGCGTCAACTTGTACCTCAATCAGGGGGTTGTTTTCAAGAAAATCGGCCATTTCGTCATTCATTTCAAAACCTTTCTCGGTAGTCTTCATTTGAACCCTCAGCCTTTCCACCTGGTCAATCATGATCAGCTTCAGCCGGGTTTTGCCTGGGTTTTTTTTCAGGTTGTTGTGAAGAAAAGCAGCATAGGATTCAGAAATGCTTCCCGCCTGAAGGGTTAGTTGCAATTGTCTGGTGAAGACCCTTTTGATGGTTTCAAGCAGACAAATCTCTGAAACCCTGAAATTCCATTCATTCCTGCTTTCCCATTTTTCAAAGTTGCCTTTTACATGGATGCAGCTGCCTGCAATAAAATAGTTGGAGAATTTCACATACATGTCGCCAAACAGGGTGATTTCCACTTTGCCTGAAAAGTCTTCAATGGTAATACTGCCATATTTTTTACCTGCCCTTGAAATCTTATGCTGGGCCGAGGTAACCAATCCTGCGAGTTTTAATGCCTGGTTAGGGCTTTTCTGCAACTCAATGCCTCCTTTGAATTCATTGTAGTCATTGATGGGCATGATGCCATAGTATCTCAACTCAAACCGGTAATGATCCAGGGGATGTCCACTAAGGAACATGCCTGTCACATCTTTTTCCTTCTCCAAGACTTCAGTCAATGACCATGGAGGGCAATCAGGAACCTTGGGTGGCGGGATCTCCTGCACGAGGGAAAGGTCTCCAAACAGGGTGTTTTGGTTGGAGCTTGTCTGTCCTTGCCAGATGTTTCCGAATTTGATGATTTTTTCCAGTCCATTGGAGCTGTCTCCCGGTGGTTGAAAGAAATACTGGGCCCTGTGCAATTCCGGGAAACAATCGAAAGTTCCAGACATCGCCAAGCTCTCCAGTGATTTTTTGTTCACCGTTCTTTGGTTGACTCTTTTGACCAATTCATAAATGGACACATAATGCCCATTCTTTTCTCTTTCTTCAATGATGGACTCCACCGCTGCTTCACCAACGCCTTTTAGTCCGCCAAGCCCTATCCTGATTTCCCCTTTTTTATTAACCGCAAAGCTCTGAAGTGATTCGTTAATATCCGGCCCGAGAACATTGAGCCCCATGCGTTTGCACTCTTCCATAAAGAAGGTAATTTTTTCTATGGATCCTGCATGGTTCAGTACTGCCGCCATGAACTCTGAGGGATAATGTGATTTCAGGTAGGCCGTCTGGTAAGCGATAAACGCATAACAAGTACTGTGTGATTTATTGAAGGCATATTGCGCAAAAGCTTCCCAGTCTGTCCATATTTTCTGCAACTTATCTTCTGCAAATCCTTTCAGCAGTGCATTGCCGATGAATTGCCCCTTCATTTTATCAAGCACAGATTTTTGCTTCTTACCCATGGCCTTTCGCAGTACATCGGCATCCCCCTTGCTGAATCCGGCAAGTTTCTGCGCCAGCAACATTACTTGCTCTTGGTACACGGTGATTCCGTAGGTTTCCTCCAGGTATTCCTGCATTTCATCCAGGTCATAGGAAATAGCTTCCCGACCATGTTTCCGGTTGATGAAGTTGGGAATATATTCCAAAGGTCCTGGTCTGTAGAGGGCATTCATTGCGATAAGGTCTTCAAACTTATCGGGCTTCAGGTCGCGCAGGTATTTTTGCATACCAGGGCTCTCAAACTGAAAGGTGCCGATGGTTTCTCCGAGTTGGTAAAGCCTGAATGCTTTTTCGTCATCCAACGGTATCTTGTCTATATCGATTTCGATACCATAATTCATCTTGATGAGCGCCAGGGATGTTTTGATCACATTCAGCGTCTTCAATCCCAGGAAGTCCATCTTGATTACACCTGCATCCTCAATCACACTTCCCTCTATTTGTGTAACCCACATGGGAGAATCCTTGGCGATACATACGGGGAGCAGGTCAGTCAAATCCCTGGGGGCAATGATGATGCCTGCTGCATGTATGCCGGTATTCCGCACAGAACCTTCGAGGATCTCTGCCTCATGCAGTACCTGGCTTCTGATGTCTGTGCCACCATAAATATCGCGGAGCATCTTGGCATTTTCAATCTCGTCTTGGTTCAGCGATTCTTTTTCAACAAGGCTGTCATCGCCTTTGAGCGAAGCATGCAACAGCCTTTTGAGGCTGATGCCCGGCTTCTCCGGTACCATTTTTGCGAGGATATTGGATTCGATCAGGGGAAGGTCCATGGTCCTTGCAACATCCTTGATGCTCATTTTGGCGGCCATGGTACCATAGGTAACAATTTGTGCTACCTGTTTCTTCCCGTATTTGTTTACCACATAGTCGATCACTTTCTGCCTTCCTTCATCATCGAAATCCGTATCGATATCGGGCATGGACTTTCTGTCTGGATTGAGGAAACGCTCAAACAGGAGCTTGTACTTGATAGGGTCAATATTGGTAATTCCGATGCAAAACGCCACCACACTGCCCGCTGCGGAACCCCTGCCAGGGCCAATGAAAACCCCAAGATCCCTTCCGGCCTTGATGAAGTCAGAAACGATCAGGAAGTACCCGGCAAAACCCATGGTCCTGATGGTAAACAACTCAAAAGTAAGGCGTTCCTCTATTTCAGGGGTGATAACATCATATCTTCTTTTTGCACCTTCCCAGGTGATGTGTTCAAGGTATTCATCCTGTGTTGCAAAATTCTTGGGTACCACAAAATGGGGGAGGAGGATATCCCTTTTGAGGTCCAAGACCTGAACCTTATCCACGATTTCATTGGTATTGTCAATGGCCTCTTCAAGGTCATGAAATACAGTGGTCATTTCAGCGGTAGTCTTGAAGTAGAACTGGTCGTTGGGGAATGCAAACCGCTTGTTCTTTAGGCTGACATCATCATCCGAAAACTCCCTTGCTGCGGGGGTGGCTACTTTTTCTCCCGTATTGATGCACAGCAAGATATCATGTGCGTTAAAGTCTTTTTGGTCAACGTAATGTGAATCGTTGGAGGCAATAACCTTTACATTGTATTTTTTGGCGAACTTGAGCAATACCTGGTTTACTTTCTCCTGCTCAGGCATGCCATGTCGCTGCAATTCTACATAATAGTCGTCCTGAAAAATATTCAACCACCATTTGAACTCATTCTCTCCGTCTTGTTCCCCCTTTCTCATGATGGTCTGCGGAACCAGGGCTCCAAGGCAACAAGTTGTTGCGATAAGTCCTTCATGATACTTGTGAATCAATTCTTTATCTATCCTTGGATACTTGCTGTACATGCCCTCAATGTATCCGAGAGAGGTCAGCTTTACCAGGTTTTTATACCCGATATCGTTTTTGGCCAGGAGGATTTGATGGTGCCTCGGATCCTTCTCTTCCTTGGAAAATGTTTTCCTATGCCTGTTCTCTGTTATGTAAAATTCACATCCAACGATGGGTTTTACCTTCAAAGGACTATTTTTGTCATTCGGATCGGTGCGGTGTTTGTGCGCTTCCGCAACAAACTGGAAGACACCAAACATGTTACCATGGTCAGAAATGGCCAGTCCGGGCATATTGTCATTGATGGCCTTTTTGTATAAGGCACCAATGCTTGCTGCACCATCCAGCAAAGAATATTGGGTATGAACGTGTAGATGTGAGAAACGTGACATGGTAATTGTAGTGGGCAAAGAGATCAAATTTCGTAAATAAACTGCAAAAGCAGGAAAGGGTTTTTCCACAACGTGAATGAAATTGAACCGCAGTCAAATATTGTTCTTCTTCTGTTTAGCAGGCCTGTTGCAATCCTGTGCCCTGTTCAAGGCATCACCTGTAAAAAAACAAGTCACCAGGAATTCTCCTTTTTTTGATGATATTGCCATTGCCCTCAACCCCAAAGGACTCAAATCTGATCCATCGCAAGAAAGGCCCAGTACTGCCATTGGGTTTATTGATGACAAATCATCAATCGGATACCTGAATGATTTGCAGGGAATAGAGTATATCCCGCCTTTTATTTTCAGGTATGCTGTTCTGCTCAATATTGAAGTGGAGAAATTGACCAACAAGAGACTGATTGAATATGTTCACCAGTGGTGGGCCGTGCCTTACAGGATTGGGGGAAATTCAAAAGAGGGAATAGATTGTTCTGCCTTTGTTCAAGGACTTAGCAGCGAAGCCTTTGGATTAACCCTTCCCCGAACGTCAAGGGAACAGGCCAATTTTTGCAAACAGATTTCAAAGCAGGACTTAAAAGAGGGCGACCTGGTTTTCTTTGCTGCCGGCAGGAGTATTTCGCATGTCGGCATGTACTTATCCAATAACAAGTTTGTTCACGCGTCCACTTCCATGGGTGTGGTTATCAGTGACTTGGATGAGGCTTACTGGAGCAGAAGATTTGTCAAGGCAGGTCGACTACTGTAACACTGTAAATCCTACAAAGAAATTCTTATCAGGCTCAAAACTGTTGATGGTTGTATTGCCCTTGAAGGTTTTCCATGCTGTGGTGGGTTCAATCCAAACTGTTTTGCCATCAACCATCACCCTTAAGGGGATATTGAAATTGCTGTTGCAGTCTGACCACCTGTATTTGATCTTATTCCCGTTTTTCTCTATTTCCAGGGTTGGTATGTTGGTTGCACGCAGGTACTGGTCAAAAAGGGGAGAAAGGTCTCGCTTCAGTTGTTCGCTCCAGAATTGTTCAACAGCTGCTGAAGTGGTGGTGGCATGGTAAAACCGTTTGTTCATCTCTCTCAGGGCCATCCTGAATTTTTCATCGTCATCAAACAATTGACGGATCAAGTGCACCAGGTTGCCACCTTTGTAATACATGTCTCCAGAACCTTCTTCATTCACGCCATATTTGCCAATGATGGGCAGATCATTTTGTACCAGTTTCCTGGTTCCTTGTACATATGCATTTCCAGCATCTTTTCCATAATGATGGTTGGTGAAGATGGTTTCAGAATAGTTGGTAAACCCTTCGTGCACCCACATGTCAGCCACTTCATTGGTGGTGATGTTGTTTCCAAACCATTCATGCCCACTTTCGTGCACGATGATGAAATCCCAGTTCAATCCCCAACCGCTTCCGGAGAGGTCTCTGCCCCTGTACCCGTTTTGAAATCCATTGCCATAGGCAACAGCACTCTGGTGTTCCATGCCAAGATGCGGCGCTTCTACCAGCTTGAAGCCATCCTCATAAAACGGATAAGGGCCGAACCAATGTTCAAATGCCTCTAACATGGGCTTTACCTGTGCAAATTGTTTTTTGGCTTTGTCCAGGTTGTAATCCAATACCCAATAATCACAATCCAGCTTTCCTTTTTCTCCCGGATATGATTCGCTGAAAGAAACATATTTGCCGATGTAAGGGATGATGTTGTAGTTGTTGATGGGATTTTTCACTTCCCATTTATAGGCCGTCCAACCTTGCTTGTACTTTTCTTTGCTGATCAACCTGCCATTGCCTACCGCCATCAAGGAATCAGGAACACTGATGTTCAATGTGGATCCTTGATCTGGTTCATCGCTTTGGTGATCCTTGCAAGGGAACCAAACACTTGCGCCCAGCCCCTGACAGGCCACGCTCATCCAAGGCCTGCCGAGTTTGTCCTTGGAAAATATCCAGCCGCCATCCCAAGGAGGACGTTTGGCAACCGTTACCTTACCTTGAAACTGAAGTGCCAGGGTAACAATGCTGTCTTTTGGAAGTGGAACTGAAACATTGATAAAGAAAACATTGCCTTCTCTATTGAAAGTCATGGGTTTATCGCCGATATATGCTTTTGCCAATTGCATGGGTTCCTGCAAATCGATCTGCATGGTGTTGCCAGATTTCAAAACCTTGAACTGGATGTCAACCTTGCCACTGATGGTTTTGTTCTCGTAATCAGGTTCTACATAAACGGCATAATGCATCACATCCCACCAATTCCTGGCTTCGTTCAATGATCCTCTTAATGTATCTGCCTTTGTGTATGCCTTGGCCTGACTGTTGAGTTGGGCAGTAGAATCCAGAACGACAGCAAGCAAAACAATCAGCGCGTAAATATGCTTCATCTTTGATCCGTTATTTTTTCATTTTATCCTTGAAAGCCTTTTCAAATTTTTCCATTTTGGGCCTTATCACAAAATAGCAATACGGCTGGTTCCCGTTTCTGTTGTAATAGTCCTGGTGATAATTCTCTGCCACATAAAACTTGCTGAAAGGTTCGATGGTAGTGACAATCGGACCTGAAAAAGCACCGCTTTCATCCAGTTTCTTCTTGAAGAATTCAGCCCTTTCTTTTTGTTTTTCGTTGTGGTAAAAAACAACGCTGCGATACTGTGGTCCTTCATCGTTGCCCTGACGGTTCAAGGTGGTGGGGTCGTGTGTTTGCCAAAATACTTCCAGGAGTTCATCAACTGTCACTTCTGCAGGATTGAACTCAATTTGAATCACCTCTGCATGGCCGGTATTTTTTTCACATACCTGTTCGTAGGTTGGATTTTCTACATGTCCACCACTGTACCCACTGGTAGATTTTACCACGCCCTTCACTTGCTGGAAAATGGCTTCAGTGCACCAAAAACAACCGTTTCCAAAGGTGATTTTTTCAGTATTCATGGGAGTTGATTTTGCTTTTTTGGTTTCCGACGCTTTGTTTTGCTCTTTTTGTTGCGCACAAGCAGTCATAAAAATTGATGAAGATAAGAGGAGTTGGATGAATATTTTCATGTTAACAATTGATTGGTAAGAATATGTCCCTAAGTTATGCTGAAATGAGATTGGGAGTGTTTTTAGGCTTAATTTTGCACCCAGTTTAGCATTGGTTTAACATGAAATTGTACCCGGCATCCGCATCTGTTCAGCTAGAATTTGACAAGGTCAGGAACCTGCTTGAAGAGCAGACCCGAACCCATTTTGGCAAGGAGCGTGCCGCCAATTTAAGGATCCATACCCGTAAGCAATTCATCGATCTTGAACTGAGACAATCTTACCAGTACATGCAAATCATGTCTGCAGGACAGACCTTTCAGCACGACCAGGCCTTTAACCTGTCGAGGGAGCTGAAACTTTTGTCTATTCCAGGGGCCGTATTGGGTGGTGATGTATTTAAACTGTTCAGGAACCTTGCAGAAAACATCAAAAGCATTTTTCGTTGGTTTGATGAAGAAAGAACAAGCAATTACAGTGCCTTATACCAGGTCATCAACCAAACCCGTTTTGAAAAATCAATACCAGAGGAAATAGACCGCATCATTGGGGATGATGGCAGGGTGGTGGATACTGCCTCTGTGGATCTTGCCAGGATCCGCATGGCATTGTACAGAAAAAGAAATGAACAGCGCCGGACCTTCGACAGGATGCTCAGCAAGTTGCAGAAATCCGGTTACATAGCCGATATTGAAGAGTCTTTCCTGAATGGCAGAAGGGTGCTCGCTATTTATGCAGAACACAAAAGAATAGTCAAAGGAATCCTTCATGGGGAAAGTGATACCAGGCGCACATCTTTCATTGAGCCTGAAGAAACCATTGAGGTGAACAATGAGATTTTCTCCCTCGAAAATGATGAACGAGATGAGGAGTACAAAATACTGAGAGACCTTACAGCAAGGCTTTCTTACCAGAGCCCTTTGTTGAAACAATACATGGAAGTGCTGGGTGAATATGATTTCATCAGGGCCAAGGCCAAGCTTGCCCAAACAATGGATGCCCATATTCCACACGTGGAAGACAGTTCGGGTGTTAAGTTAATAAAGGCATATCACCCATTGTTGTTGATCTACAATAAAAAGTCAGGTAAGCAGGTCATACCACTTGATCTCACCCTTGATGAAAAAAACAGAATTCTCTTGATTTCCGGGCCCAATGCAGGGGGTAAAACCGTTTGTTTGAAAACAACTGGCCTCTTGCAGATGATGGTTCAAGCTGGGTTGCTGGTGCCCGTTCATCCTGATTCGGTATTTGGTATTTTCAAGCAACTCATGATCCATATTGGGGATACCCAGAGCATAGAGTTTGAGCTAAGCACATACAGTGCCCATCTCAAGAACATGAAACATTTCATGGAAGATGCCAACGGCAGAACCATGTTTTTCATTGATGAACTGGGAAGTGGATCTGACCCGAATTTGGGTGGAGCTTTTGCGGAAGTGTTTCTTGAACAATTGCTCAAGCGCCATGCCTATGGCATTGTGACCACACATTACCTTAACCTGAAGGTCATGGCCAGCAAGACTTCTGGCATCATCAATGGTGCCATGGCTTTTGATGAGAAAAGCCTTTTGCCCATGTATAAATTGAATCTCGGCAAACCAGGCAGCTCATATACGTTTGCCATTGCAGAGCGTATTGGATTATCCCAGGAGCTCATCAACAGGGCCAAGGAATTGGTGGATGAAAATCATTTCACCCTTGACAAATTGCTCAACCGAACCGAACAGGATCTGCGCAAGATTGAAGGTAAAGAGAAAGATTTGCAGAAGATGATCAAAGAAAATGAAGTGTTGAGAAAGTCTTTGAACCAACAGCTGGAAAGGGAAAAACACAGCCAGCAGGTGGAGCTGCTGAAGCACCAGAACCTTGTTTCCCAGGAAAAACTGGTTTACCTGAAAGACATGGAGCGCAAGCTGAAGCAGATTGTATTCGATTGGAGAAGGTCTGAATCTGATCAGGATAAAAAGCAATTGATGAAAAACCTGCAGGCCCTTCTTTTCAACCAGAAGGAGAAGCAGGTGACGGAAAAGAAAAAGAAAAAACTAGACAGCCGGTACATGGAAACGGGCAAACCGCCAGTTCCTGGTGATTTGGTACTGATGAGCCAGAACAACAAGGTGGGGGTACTGGCATCATTGAAGGGAAAGAAAGCGGTAGTTAACCTTGGCACGATGCCGCTTCAGGTCAATTTCGATGATCTGGTTGCAGTTGTTGAAAAGCCAGTAGACCTATAGTTTTACATTGTATTTATTCTAAACGATTCAACCATGAAAGTCCTTCGATTGAAAAGCGTTTCTTTTATGCTGGTCTTTGTTTTGATGGTAGGTCAGTTGTTTGCCCAGCAAAAAACCAATGCTGATTCCATCAGACAAAAAATGCAATGGTTTGCAGATGCCAAATTGGGAATCTTCATTCATTGGGGTATTTATGCTGTGGCAGATGTTTCAGAAAGCTGGAGCTTTCACAACAAGCAGATTTCCTGGAAGGATTACATGAATCAGTCCAAGAGCTTTACTGCTGCAAAATATGATCCCGCCGATTGGGCTTCCCTGATTGCGGCTTCCGGCGCAAGGTATTCCGTCATCACCACCAAACACCATGATGGCGTGGCGCTTTGGGATACAAAAGAAAACCATTACAGTACTGTAAAAAATACACCCGCCAAGCGCGACCTGCTCACGCCTTTTTACCAGGAATTGAGAAAAAGAAATGTAAAGGCAGGCGCTTATTTCTCGTTGATTGACTGGAGTCATCCAGACTATCCAGGATTTTTAAAGGACAGCAGCCGATACAAAGTCAACGATGATCCTGCCAGGTGGGAACGCTTCAAGAATTTTTATCAAAATCAGTTGAATGAAGTTACCACGAAGTTCAAGCCAGACCTGTATTGGTTTGATGGTGATTGGGAGCATTCAGCCGAAGAGTGGGAAAGCCAAAAGGTTCGTGAAGGTATCCTCAAAAGCAATCCTTCTGCCATCATCAATGGCCGTTTAATGGGTTATGGGGATTATGAAACCCCAGAGCAAAATGTGCCCGTGAGCCGTCCCAGGTATGATTGGTGGGAACTGTGCATGACCACCAACAACAACTGGGGCTACAGAAAAACAGATACTGCCTGGAAAACGCCTTATGAAATCATAGCGCTGTTTGCTGATGTGGTCAGCACTGGCGGAAACCTCTTGTTGGATATTGGACCAAGAGAAGATGGCAGCATCCCCAAAGAACAACGCCATATCCTTACCGAGTTGGGAGCCTGGAACAAGAAACATGAAAAGGCCATTTTTGGGACCTTGGGTGGCATAGCGCCAGGTCATTTTTACGGACCCACCACCATCTCCAAAGACTCAACCTCATTGTTCCTTTTTTTACAAGGACAAACATCCGGAACCATCATGGTCAAGGGTTTGAGCAATCAGATCAAGGACATCACAGTGTTGGGAAATGGAACCAAACTCAAGCACAAAGTGGTGGGTAAAATATCCTGGAGTCCTGTGCCAGGATTGGTATACATCGATATCCCCAAGGGCGTTCAAGATAAATACATCACTGTTTTAGAGCTTAAGCTGGACAAGCCGGTGAGCCTGTATCGGGGAAAAGGGGGATTTGACTAACTTGATTCATCTGATGAGGATGCATGGATCTTTCCCAGTCCAGCAATGATTTTTTTCTTTCCAGTCCCCATCGGTAACCACCAAGCCTACCGCTTGTCTGAATAACCCTGTGACAGGGAATCAGCCATGCAATGGGATTTGCTCCGATGGCAGTTCCTACTGCCCTGGCTGAGGAAGGACTTCCAATTTCAATGGCCACCTGTAGATAGGTCCTGGTTTCTCCCGCAGGAATTTTCATGAGTTCCTCCCAGATTCGTTTTTGAAATGATGTTCCTTCAGCCTGGAGAATGTCGTTTACAACATGATGATTCATCAGCCTTTCTACAATAGGCTGATGCATTGATCCCTCAACAATTTTGTATTCTTTCCCCTTGAGATAAAGTCCCAACGCTTTCAGTGATGCTACCTTGTTTTCTATGAATGCGCAAAAAACAATTTTACCCTCCTCTGAAGCCATCAACATTTCTCCGAAAGGGCTTTGCTCAACACTGCAAAGAATCATTGTTTTTTGAGGTTGAAAATTTCTTTCATGAGCACCCATTTGTCGTTCGTCCCTGTCCAAGGAAGCCGCTGTTGGTAAGTATCCATCAACGCTTCCCAGACTTGCACTTTGGGGTTGGAAGCATCCATTTTCGCTTTCTCTTCAAAGCTGAAATGGTCTTCTGCCTCAATGATCATGAACAGCCTATTACCGGTCATGTAAAGAATCATGTTGGTGATGCCACTACTGGTAATGCTTTCCAGAATTTCCGGAGCCACTTTCTGGTGATGGGCTTCGTACTCAGCTATCCTTTCTTCATTGTCTACCAAATCAAGTGCAAGGTAAAAGGTTTTCATGCTGCAGTTTTTTGAGGTTGATGGCCTTTTAATCCAAAGTACAATACGACCAGGAAGCATGCCATTGGCACGACATAGCCAATCTGGATGTTATCATTGGCATTGTCAATGATATTGCCCATGATCACCGGGAAGATTGCTCCTCCAATGATGGCCATTACAATAAGGGAAGAAGCTGGTTTTGTATTTTCTTTCATGTCTTTGATGCCCAGGGAGAAAATGGTAGGGAACATGATGGACATGAAAAACCCAAGTCCGCCCAATGCGATGACAACGTATTGACCATCTGCATAGATGGCAACCAGGCTGAGCAAAATACAAGCGACGGAATAAATTGACAAGAGTTTTGCCGGGGATATGAAACGCATCATGGCAGTGCCTGCAAACCTTCCCACCATAAACAACAGACCATAAATGCCAAGGTAGTAGCCAGCAGTTTTTTCATCAACGCCACCCCCTGAGATGGCCATTCTTACAAAGAAACTGGTTACACAGACCTGTGCACCAACATAAAACAATTGTGCGATAACAGCCCAAACAAGGTGCTTTTGTTTCAACGCATCGCCAAGACTTCCTGCACTTGTTCCTTCTTCCTCTTCCTTGAATTCCGGAAATTTGTTGACAAAGAAAAGGATGGCAATGCCTACCAGGAAAAATCCAAGCAGCATATAGGGCATCTTTACAGAAGCCGCTTCACCACTGAGGTAAGCGATCTTGTCTAGTTCAGGCATGATTGCCATCTCTTCCTGTGAATATTCTTTGCCTGATAGGATGAACATGGTTCCCATTACTGGGGCCAAAAAGGCTGCCAGTCCGTTAAAGGATTGGGCAAGGTTAAGGCGGGCCGTGGCAGATTCCGCATCACCTAATTTGGTGGCATATGGGTTGGCTGCTGTTTCGAGGATGGTCAATCCACATCCGATGATAAACAGGCCCAACAGAAATATTTCATATGTTCTGGAATTGGCTGCAGGAATGAACAGGAAAGCGCCGATGGCAAACACCAGGAGTCCAGTGATGATCCCTTTTTTGTAACCAAACTTTTTCAGGATGATGCCTGCAGGAATAGCGGCAAGGAAATAGGCGAGATAAACAGCGGTATCAACAAAGGTTGATTGCATGTTGGTCAGTTGCAACGCCTTCCTCAAATGGGGGATTAGGATTCCATTGAGGTTGTTGGCAATCCCCCACAAAAAGAAAAGGCTGGTGACCAGGATAAAGGGGAGGAGGTAGGCAGTTTTTTTGGTTGTCATGTGTTGGGGTTTTATTGTAAAGCAGCCCTATCAAGGTGTACATAGCCACCATCAATGTGGATGATTTGTCCTGTTGTATGCGAAGATTTGGAGGAAAGCAGGAATACAACCATGTTGGCGATTTCCTCACCTGTTGTCATTCTTTTTTCCAATGGAATCCTGTCTGTGATTTTTTTCAAGGTTTCTTCAGGGTTGGAGAGGGTTTTGATCCAACGGTCATAAAGTGGCGTGTAACATTCTGCAACGATGACGGAATTTACACGGATACCATACTTCAGCAATTCTACAGCCCATTCACGGGTCAATGCATTTCTTCCTCCATTGGCTGCTGCATATCCGGAAGTACCGCCTTGGCCAGTTTCTGCCACTTTTGAACCGATGTTTACAATCGCACCTTTGTTCTTGATCAATTCAGGAAGCGCAGCCTGCACTACCAAATAATAATGGATCACATTGCTGTGCAATGACTTCACAAATCCTTCATAGTCGCCCGTTTCAAGGCCTACACCGTCATTAACACCTGCATTGTTTACAACACCATCAATCCTGCCAAACAGTTGTAAAACCTCATCAACTGCAGCCTTGCATTGTGCGGGATCATTCAATTCTGCGCTCACCTGACCTCCTGTTCCCAGCTGAACAAGCAGTGCTTGATTGTCTGCCTCGTTTCTACCAAGAATCACTGGAAACGCTCCCTCAGCTGCCAGTACCCTGGTAATGGCCTCACCAATGCCTTTTGCTCCACCGGTTACAATGATCACTTTCCCTTTTAATTGTAAATCCATGGTTATAATGTATAGAATTCTGCAGTATTGGTTCCAAAAATCTTTTCCTTTTCTGAAGCATTGAGCTGCTCAGCAAAACGGGCTACTACATCATGCACCTGCTTGAAACTCGCTGCGAGTAGGCAGACAGGCCAGTCAGAGCCAAAGCAGATCCTGTCAACCCCAAAATATTCTGCGGCTGTTTCCATGTATGGCATGATGTCATCGTAGGTCCAGTGTTGATAATCGGCTTCGGTCAACATGCCACTCAGCTTGCAATAGATATTAGGATTGGTGGAGAGAATCCTGAGCTGCTCTTTCCATTGTTTGATCTCCCTGTTTTTAATGTCCGGCTTTCCGATATGATCAAGGATCACCCTGTTGTCTGGAAGTTTATCAGTAAACCGTACCAGCGATTCCATTTGTTTGTGGAATACGAGCAGGTCATAGGTAAAATCAAACTGGGTAAGCCGCGAAACGTTTTTTAAAAAAACAGGATTTTTCAGGTAGGCTTCATCTTCTGCTCCTTGCATGATGCACCGAAATCCTGCCAGCTTTTGGTGGGATTTGAGCATCAGCAAATCGTCTTCGACAGCTTCCTTGCGAAGATCAACCCAACCAACAACAGCCTTGATATAATCGTTTTTCTTGGCAAGTTCCAGCAGAAATTCAGTTTCAGCCATGGTTTCATCTGCCTGAACCGCAATGGTTCCATCAAATTTCAATTCCTTGAGTAGTGGTGCAAGATCTCCAGGACTAAAATCCCTTTTGATCACTTTCATCTCATCATTGATCCAAGAATGTTTGATGGGCTCGTAATTCCAGAAATGCTGGTGGGCATCAATTCTCATGGGCAATGGCAATTTGGTGTTGCTCTCCGAGGCCTTCAATACCCAAATGGATTTTATCTCCAGCTTTCAGGTACCATGGTTCTGGTTTCTGCCCCAGACCAACCCCTTCAGGAGTACCAGTGCTGATGATATCACCAGGCAGCAGGGTCATGAATTGAGAGATATAACTCACAAGGTGAGGAATGTTGAAGATAAGGTCTGATGTGCTGGAGTCTTGCATCCTTTTTCCATTGACGTCCAGCCAGAGGTGAAGATGATGCGGGTCAGCCACCTCGTCTCTTGTAACAAGGTAGGGGCCCATTGGGGCAAAGCTGTCACAGCTTTTTCCTTTCACCCACTGGCCGCCTCTCTCCAATTGGAAGGCCCTTTCACTGTAATCGTTGTGAAGACAATATCCAGCAATATATTCCATGGCATCCTCCTCATTTACATAAGACGCCTTCTTGCCAATGACTACAGCAAGCTCAACCTCCCAATCTGTTTTGAGGGATCCTTTTGGAATGATGACGGGATGGTTAGGCCCCACCAGAGCAGAGGTGCTTTTGAAAAACAAAACCGGTTCCTTGGGCACATCCATGCCGCTTTCCCTGGCATGCTTGGCATAGTTCAGACCAACACATATAATTTTGGAAGGTCTTCCAACGCAAGAAAGGTAATTGATCTCACCGGCAATTTCACTGCAACTATTTCCATGTTCGCTGATCCATGCAGCAAGTTTTTCAATGCCATTGGCTTCGAAAAAACCTTCTGTCAGGTCCATGCCTGATGCTGAAATATCAATGTTCTTTCCTTGTAGATCAACCATGCCAAGTCCGACAGATCCGGACTTTTCAAATCTGAATAACTTCATATCATTAATTTAATTGTTTAATCGAATAAAACCGCCATCAATAGGGTAGTCACAGCCTGTAATGAAAGACGCTTGCTTGCTGCATAAAAAGAATGACAGCGTGGCAATTTCATCGGGCTTTCCCATTCTTCCGATGGGTTGACTCTGTGAAAGTTTGTGGAACATCTCCTGTTGGTTGCCTGGATAATGCTTATTGATGAATCCATCAACAAATGGTGTATGCACCCGGGCAGGTGAGATGCAGTTGCAACGAATCCCTTTCTTGATAAAATCTCTTGCAACACTCAGTGTCATGGATAGGATAGCGCCTTTGCTCATGCTGTAGGCAAACCGATCTGTGATGCCCACCGTAGCTGCAATCGAAGCCATGTTGAGAATAACTCCTTCGCCTTGTTCTTCCATGAAGGGAAGGCAGGCATGCATACAATTATAGGCCCCTTTGACATTGACGTTGAAAATCTTTTGGAAATCCTCCGCTGATGTATTCATGGCATTGCCAATATGGGCGATACCGGCATTGTTGACCAGAATCCCAATTCCACGCTGAATGGCTATTACTGATACAATTTCTTTTACCTGTTGCTGGTTGGTGATGTCCACTTCGTGAAAATGAACCGTATCCTTATCTAGTTTCGCTGCTTCAAGGGTTTCAACGCTGGGTTTGTTCAGGTCTAACACATCAACGATTGCTCCCTGCTCATGGAACAATTTGACAATGGATAGCCCAATGCCGCTTGCACCTCCGGTTACAATTACATAAGGACTAGCAAGTTCAAAGGGGGATGCTGGCATGTTTCTGCTTATAATGGGTTAATGTTGACAATTTAGGATAATCCCGACTATTTATTTTAATAAAAGCATATTTTTAGAAACATTTTATCCCATTCCATTCATTTAATTATACTATTGAATGGCATTCATAAAATGAATGTAGAAATCATATAAATTAAATTCAGCATCATGCGATTTTTCAGGAAATTTTTACCGGTATTCTTACTCTTGACCTCAGGGTTTATTTTCGCCCAAGACCCCCCACAACCTTATGGAGCACTACCATCCAAAAGGCAGCTGGCCTGGCACCAGGTTGATGTATACGGCTTGGTTCATTTTACACCCACAACCTTTGAAAACAAAGAGTGGGGTTATGGTGATGCCAACCCAACAATTTTCAACCCTAAAGAATTTGATGCAGACAAGATTGTAGCTGCTTTGAAGGCCGGAGGCTTAAAAGGGCTGGTGCTGGTAGCCAAGCACCATGATGGATTTGCGCTTTGGCCAACAAAAACTTCACCTTACAATATTACACAATCTCCATTTCGTGATGGGAAAGGGGATATGGTAAAAGAGTTTGAACAGGCCTGCAGAAAAGCAGGTCTCAAGTTCGGTGTTTATTGTTCTCCCTGGGATAGGAACAATCCTGCTTACGGCACACAAGATTATGTAAAAACATACCGTAATCAGCTGACCGAACTCTATACCAACTATGGTGAATTGTTCATGTCCTGGCATGATGGAGCCAATGGGGGTGATGGTTATTACGGTGGTGAAAGGGCTACCAGAAAAATTGACCGATCAACCTATTATGGTTGGGATACCACCTGGGCAATTACAAGAAAGCTGCAACCCATGGCCAACCTGTTCAGTGACATTGGCTGGGATGTAAGATGGGTTGGCAACGAGAGTGGTTTTGCCGGAGAAACTTCCTGGGCGACTTTTACGCCTGTTCCGGCAAAGGGCATGAACGAAGCCATTCCCGGTAACCTTAACCATGAGGTCAATCCTTTTGGTACCAGAGGAGGCAAGAACTGGGTGCCTGCAGAATGTGATGTTCCTTTGAGACCGGGTTGGTTTTACCATCCTGAGCAGAAAGGGAAAACCAAAACACCTGAGCAGCTCTTTACACTTTACCTGAAAAGTGTGGGTAGGGGTGCAGCCCTGGATCTTGGCATCGCCCCAGATACCCGCGGTTTATTGGACGATGAGGATGTAAAAGCCCTCGAAGGTTTTGGTAAACTGGTTGAGGAGAGCTTTAAAAATAACCTGGCACAAGCTTCTGCACTAAGGGTATCAAACAAGAGAAGTAAGTCCTACAAGGGACAGTTCTTACTGGACCGATCGATCGACTCTTATTGGGCAACCGAAGATACCGTCAAAACAGCTGATGTCAACTTGACATGGACGGCCGATCAAACCTTTGACTTGATCAAGATGACTGAATATATTCCTTTGGGGCAACGCATCGATTCGGTTGAAGTGGAAGCCATGATCAACGGTAACTGGACCAAAGTAGCATCTGCAACTTCGATAGGTGCATGTAGAATTATTTACCTCAATGAACCAGTTAAAACGGCCCAACTCCGCATTCGAATAGCAGCTCCTGTATGCATTGCCATGAGTGAGCTGGGTGTATATAAAAAGGCTAGTTTGTAATCATATTCGCCTTCATGTTCTTTCAAAAACTCCCCAATTGGCCCAATTGGGGAGTTTTTTTGTTTTAATAAAACAAAAAAGACCAAGATTTATTAACAATTAATTTCGGAATTCGAATATTTGTGTATTTTTAACACGAAAACGATTTCAACGATCACGCTATTATTTTGCCATTTATGCTTTGCGTAAAATATACACAAATAATTTCTATTCACTCACATCAATCAAACAGTATGCTTGTTAACATCAAACACCTGATCAGCAGGTTCATGTTAATGGCCTTGTTTCTGCTTTCCGTTTCATTGGCGGCGTTTGCACAAAACAAGACCATAACAGGAAAAATCATGGATTCAAATGATGGTTCACCGCTTGTTGGTGCCACCGTCGCAGCAAAGGGCAGCGGGAAAGCCGTTGTTACTGATGCTTCAGGAAGGTATTCTATTGAATTGCCATCTTCAGTAACCCAATTGACCGTTTCCTATGCAGGTTTTACCACAATGGAAGTTTCCATTACCGGAAATACTGTTGATGTTAGACTTGTTTCGGCATCTGCCACACTTGGTGATGTTGTTGTTATCGGTTATGGTACTACCAGGAAAAAAGACCTTACGGGTAGTGTTGCAACCATCGGAACAAAAGATTTTGTCAAAGGTGCACTTACTTCACCAGAGCAATTGATTACAGGTAAAGTAGCGGGTGTTCAAATTACATCCAACAGTGGTGCTCCTGGTTCAGGAAGTACAATCCGCATTCGTGGTGGCGCTTCACTCAATGCAAGCAACGATCCACTGATTGTGATTGATGGTATGCCTTTGGACAATGGTGGAATTTCTGGTCAAGCCAATGCATTGGCATTGATCAACCCCAATGACATTGAAAACTTTACCATTTTAAAAGATGCATCCGCCACTGCCATTTATGGTTCTCGTGCATCCAATGGTGTTATCATGATCACCACCAAGAAAGGGGCAAAAGGAAAGCCAACGGTTAATTTTAGTTCCTTGTTCTCAGTAGGCAAGATTGTTGAAAAGGTTGACGTTCTTACATCAAAGGAAGTTAGAGACATTGTAAACAAATATGGCAATGCTGCATTTAGAAGTGTAGTCAGCAATATTCATATCCAAAATGGTGTGGAAGGAACAGACTGGCAGGACCAGATTTATCAATCTGCCCTTTCTACTGATAACAATATAAGTGTCAGGGGATCTATCAAGAATCTTCCCTACAGGCTTTCCCTTGGAAACCTCAACCAGGATGGCATCTTGAAAACTGGTAACCTGAACAGAACTACTGTAGGCCTGAACCTCAATCCTACCTTGTTCAAAAATCACCTTAAAATCGATTTCAACCTCAAAACTTCTCTGAGCAAATCAACGTTTGCCAACGAAGGGGCGATTGGTGCTGCGGTGAATTTTGATCCGACCAAGCCTGTTTACTCTGGCAACAGCGCATATGGTGGATACTGGGAGTGGCTTGATCCTTCTTCCTCAACAGGTTTGAAATCCCTTTCTCCCAAGAATCCATTGGGCATCTTGTTGCAGCGTGATGACCAAAGTGATGTGGTAAGGCATATTGCCAACCTTGTAGTGGATTATAAATTTCATTTCCTTCCTGAGCTCCGGGCGGTTGTCAATGTGGGTGCTGATATTGCTGACGGAACTGGGCAAATCATTGTTCCCGAATCAGCTGCCTCTACTTACCTCCGTTTCAAAGATCCTTCAGGAAAATTCCATGGTGGGGTCAACAATGAATACAGGCAAGAAAGGCAGAATACTTATTTGAATGCCTATCTTAATTATACCAAGGATATTGATGCCATCAAAACAAGGATCGATGCAACTGCTGGTTATGAGTTCCAGGACTATCTCACAACCAATTATAATTATTCAGACAAGACGTTTGACAATACCATCGTTGCATCACCCAACTTCGCTTTGGATAAACCACAATACAGATTGGCCTCCATGCTGGGAAGGGTAAACCTGAACATCCTCAACAAGTTTTTGCTTACGGGATCTGTCAGACAGGATGGTTCTTCCAAATTCAATGCAGACAACCGTTTTGGTATCTTCCCATCTGCTGCTGCAGCTTGGAAGTTGAATGAAGAGTCCTTCCTTAGAAATTCCAAGACCATCACCGACCTTAAATTGAGGATTGGTTATGGTGTTACCGGTCAGCAAGATGGTATTGGTTATTATGACTATATCTCTTATTACAATCTGAGTACAGCCACTGCGCAGTACCAGTTTGGAAATACCTTTTATCAAATGTTCCGCCCCGGTGGATACTATTCCAACAGGAAATGGGAACAAACTGCCAACAGCAACATTGCCCTCGATTTCGGCTTGTTCAACGGAAGGGTGAGCGGTACGGTGGAATTGTATAAAAAAGAAACCAAAGACCTGCTCAATGAAATCAATCAGCCTGCAGCTACCAACTTCTCCAACAAGATTGTTGCCAACGTAGGTAGCATGGAAAACAAAGGTGTTGAAGTTACCTTGAACCTTCAGCCAATTAAAAACAAAGACCTTGTATGGGATCTTTCTTTCAACGCCACATTCAACCAGAATACCATCACCAAATTGACGATCTCTGATGATCCCAATTATGCCGGTGCAAGGTTTGGCGGAATTTCCGGTGGAACAGGAAACACCATCATGATCCACTCTGTGGGTTATAACAGGGGTGCTTTCTTTACCTACAAGCAAGTGTATGACAATGCAGGCAACCCTATTGATAATCTTTTTGCTGACCTCAACCGCGATGGTGTGATCAACGAAAGAGACCTATACCAGTACAAGGGCATCGATCCAAGGATGTTCTTTGGCATGAGCAGTAGCATCAGTGCTGGTAAATGGAATGCTGGTTTTGTGGCCCGCTCCAACATTGGAAACTACATGTACAACAACGTAGCCTCCAGCACTGGTACCATCAGGAATATCCTGAACCCAATTGGTTTTGTCAACAATGGCTCAAGAGAAGTGTTGAGAAGTGGATTCAGTGGCAGCGGCGCCAACTATTTCCTCTCTGACTACTATGTTCAGAATGCATCATTCCTCAGGGTAGACAACGTCAATGTTGGCTACAATGTGGGTCAGGTACTCAACAAAAAGGCCAACCTTCGAGTAAGCGCCAATGTACAGAACGTATTGGTGATCACAAAGTACAATGGACTTGATCCGGAAATGAATGGAGGAATTGACAACAATTTCTATCCAAGACCAAGGACATGGGTACTCGGACTTAACCTTGATTTTTAATTGAACAATGAACAAATCGATGTATATGAAAAAGAATATTTTTAACCTTGTTGCTTCAGCATTGCTTTTTTCAGTAGCAATGGTGTCTTGCACAAAACAGCTGGATTTGCTTCCGCTGAATGATATCACCTCAGAGCAGGTGTATAAAACACCAGCAGGATACAAACAGGCATTTGCCAAACTTTATGGAAGTTTTGCCACAACCGGCAACCAGGGGCCCAATGGTAATGGTGATATCCAGGGCCTTGATGAAGGAACTGCTGATTTCTTGCGCCTTTATTGGAAAGCCCAGGAATTGAGCACAGACGAAGCTGTTGTTGCCTGGGGTGATCCTGGTATCCAGGACTTCCACAACATGAATTGGTCTGCAAGCAATCCAATGCTCACGGGTCTTTATTACCGTTGCTTCTACCAGATTACGCTATGCAATGATTTTATCCGCCAGGCTTCATCCGAGAACCTTGCTACACGCGGTATCACAGGAGCTGATGCAGATCAAATCAAAAAATACACTTCAGAAGCCCGCTTCCTTCGTGCCTATCAATATGCTGTATTGATGGACTTGTTCGGTGCTGTGCCTTTTGCCACTGAAAAAGATGCATTGGGTTCTTTCGTTCCCAAGCAGGCATCAAGAACTGACATCTTCAATTATGTGGAAACTGAATTGAAAGCCATTGAAAACGAACTCCCTGCTGCAAGAGCCAATGAGTACGGACGTGCCGACAAGGCCGCTGCACAGGCGTTGCTCGCAAGGGTATACCTCAATGCGGCAGTTTATACTTCAACACCACGGTATGCTGATGCATTGGTATATTCCAAGAGAGTAATTGATGCAGGATACACTTTGATCAGCAACTACAGGCAGCTGATGCTTGCTGACAACAATACCAATACAAGCGAATTCATTCTCACCATCAACTATGATGGACTGAAGACCCAGAACTGGGGTGGCACCACTTTTCTTACCCATGCTCCAGTAGGTGGAGACATGGTTGCTGCAGATTATGGTGTAGATGGCGGTTGGTTCGGCCTTCGTACCACCAAAAGTCTTCCAGCATTGTTTCCTGATGTAAATGGCACAGCAGACAAGCGTGCACAATTCTTTACCCAGGGTCAAAGCCTTGAGATCAATGACCTTACCAATTTCAAGGACGGTTATGCCATTACAAAATTCAGGAACAGGAGAAAGGACAATGCAGTAGGCTCAAACCTTACATGGGTTGACATTGATTTCCCTATTTTCAGGCTGGCTGAACAACACCTCATCTTTGCTGAAGCGGCTGCCCGTGTTGGTAGTGCCTCAGACAAGACCAATGCTGTTACCTATATCAACACCCTGAGGCAGCGTGCGTATGGAAATGCCACAGGCAACATCAGTGCAGCTGCGCTTACCCCTGATTTTGTTTTGAATGAAAGGGCAAGGGAGTTGTATTGGGAAGGTCACAGAAGGACTGACTTGATCCGATTCAACAAATTTACCGATGGAAGCTACCTTTGGCCGTGGAAAGGAGGCGTAAGGGGTGGAACTGGTGTCGCGGCTTTCAGGAATGTTTATCCGCTTCCTTCCGCTGACGTATCATCCAATCCGAATTTGAAACAAAATGCTGGTTATTAATCTGTTTAAAATTTAAAACAAGGTTTATGAAAAAAATCATTCAA
This sequence comes from Chitinophagaceae bacterium, assembly GCA_947442625.1. GTDB lineage: Bacteria > Bacteroidota > Bacteroidia > Chitinophagales > Chitinophagaceae > Pollutibacter. The sequence continues at coordinate 19,818 of CANEWJ010000005.1, read as the reverse complement.
CCTCTTATCCTAGCCCTTTCATCTTTGGTTTTTCTTGCATCATGCAGCAAGGAAGAAGACAGGGAAATATTCCTAGGAGGAACTGCGCCTGTATTGGCCGCCTCTGTTACTGGCACGATTCCTCTGGGTTTTGCTACTGAAAACAATCCTGGAGTAAAGTTCAGCTGGACCAATCCAGAATATGATTTCGCTTCTGGCATCAACAGCCAGGATGTCGTTTACACCCTCGAAATTGACGTTGCTGGATCAAGTTTTTCCGGAGCCAACAAGAAGGCTGTTTCTATCAGCAAGGAACTTTCTGTGGCCTACACACAAAAAGAATTCAACATCATCCTCAGTGATCTTCAGCTGAGACTAAATACGCCTGCAGCCATTGAAGTAAGGGTTATTGCATCGCTTGGCGCTGCTGCCACCTCGCTTACTTCAAATGTGATGAGGTTCAACGTCACACCATTTGCCCCTCCTCCCAAAGTGCCTGTTCCAACCATGGGAACCCTTTGGATCATTGGTGATGCTGTAGCTTCAGGTTGGAACAATCCTTTGCCAGCCCCATTTGTAACAACGCAGAAATTCACCAAGGTTTCAGATACACAATATGAATTGGTTGTGGCATTGAAATCTGGTGCTTACAAGTTGATACAGGAAAATGGTGTTTGGGGAACCCAATACCATATGGTAGAGGGTACTGCTACAGGAGGCACTTTTGAGAAAAAGGATGCTGATCCTGCATTCCCTGGACCTGCCACTGCAGGCAATTATAAAATTGTCGTTGATTTTCAAACAGGTAGATTCACCGTAACCAGACAATAGTCTGGTAAACAACTTAAAATGAACAGTATGAAAAAATATATTCGCTTGGGCTTTTACATGTTTTTGGCTGCTTTCATGGCATCTTCATGTGAAAAGATTGAACCCTTGAAGCTTTACAATCCTGCCGGTAATGCTACGCTTACCGCTTCAACCAATACCATCGCTTCGGTAATGGCTGATTCGTCCAAGACTGCAATTTCATTCTCATGGACAAACCCCAACTATTCAGTTGATTCCAACACTGTAAAATACATAGTGGAAATTGACTCTGCAGGAAGGAATTTTTCTAGAGCTGCGCAAAAGGTGATGATTGGAGCCAGAACCGCAAGTTTTACTGCGAAAGAACTCAATGATATTGCCCTTGGTTTTGGATTCGCATACAACAGGCAATACAACATTGAAGCAAGGGTTGTCTCTTCTATGGGAAACAATAATGAAAGGAAGATGTCCAATGCGGTTGCCTTGAGAATCACACCTTATGTTATTCCTCCCAAGGTATTGCCTCCATCTTCTAGAATGCTTTTCCTTGTTGGTAGTGCAACTGCAGGCGGCTGGAACAATCCTGTTCCTGTCCCTTCACAACAGTTTACCCGCGTAGATTCCGTTACATACGAAGGTACTTTCTACATGAAGGGCGGACAGCAATACCTTTGTTTGCCAGTCAATGGTGATTGGAGCAACAAGTATTCTGTGAAAGACAACAATGCTGTTGGTATCAACAAAGGCGGTGACTTCGGTTTTAACCTGAGTGATAATTTTGCAGGTCCTGATAAAACTGGAACCTACAAAATCAGGCTTGATTTTCAGGGTGGTAAGTTTTCTGTGACCTTGGTTCAGGAATATGGACTACTGTATGTTGCAGGTGATTATCAAGGATGGAATCCTGGTCAGGCTCCACAGCTTGCATCTCCCAAGAAAGATGGTGTTCATGAAGGGTATGTTTTCGTAAAATCAGGTGGAACCTATGAGTTCAAACTCACCAATCAACCGGATTGGGCTGGAACAGCCTATGGTGATGGTGGCGGTGGAAACCTCAGCACCTCTGGTGGTAACATGAAATTCCCAGGTGCTGGTTACTACAGGATCAATGCCAATACAACTACCAACAAGTTCTCTATTCTTAGAACTACCTGGACAATGATTGGTGGCTTCACAGGATGGGGGCGTGATGTGACGATGACCTTAAACAGCAGCAACGTTTGGGAAGGTCAGGTTACAGTTACTGGGAAGGAAGAATTCAAATTCAGGGCCAACAGTGATTGGGGTATCAACTTAGGAGACAATGGTGCAGACAATTCATTGGAAGGCGATGGTGCCAACCTTGTCTTGCCTTCAGCTGGTACCTACAGAATCAGTCTTGATCTCACCAATCCTGGTTTCTACACGTATAAAATAGTTAAGCAATAAGCTAACCTATTCAACACTTGATGCCCCTCAAATGAGGGGCATTTTTCTTGGATTCAACGCGCATTTATTTATTTGCAAAGACTTTTAATATTTCAGCAAAACACCTAAACCCATTCGATGAAAAAAATATTCCTTTTGCTGGCGCTGTATATACTGTCGAGCCAATCTTCCTTTTCACAAATTGAACACCTTGAGCCCATGAACTGGTGGGTGGGAATGAAAGATGAAAACGTGCAGTTGATGGTCAATGGGAACGACATTGCCAATACAAAACCTGTTATCAATTATGCAGGCGTAAGCATCAAAAAAATCACAAAAGGAGATTCAAAAAACTACCTGTTTGTTGATTTGATTATTTCAGCTAAAACCCAGCCAGGGGCATTCCCTATTCTCTTTACCCGCAATGGTGTTGTTGTTGAAAAAATTGATTACACACTATTGAAAAGAGCAATGGCACCAGAGGCATTCAATGGGTTTAACAGCGCTGATATTATATGTTTGATCACCCCAGACCGCTTTGCCAATGGAGACCAGCGCAATGACACCATTGAGGGGATGCTTGAAAACAAGGTTGATAGAAAAACAAATGGAGCAAGGCATGGTGGTGATATACGGGGAATGATAAATAACCTGGACTATTTAAAATCAATGGGCTACACCACTATTTGGCCCCAGCCATTGATGGAGAACAACATGCCAGCCTATTCCTATCATGGCTATGCAATTACAGACCATTACAAAGTTGATCCCCGTTTTGGCACCATGGAAGAATACAAGGAATTGGCTCAAAAGGCCAAGGCCAAAGGAATCAAACTGGTTTATGATGCTGTGCTTAACCATATTGGTTCTGGCCATAGGTGGATGAAAGACATGCCCTTTCGGGATTGGATCAATTATGCCGATTCTATGCGCATCACAACACATGTGCGAACTGTTAATCAAGATCCCAATGCTTCTCAATATGACCGTGAACTGATGACCAAAGGATGGTTTGTGCCTACCATGCCAGACCTGAATGGGGAGAATCCGTTCATGGCTACTTACTTGATCCAGAACAACATTTGGTGGATAGAAACACTACAATTGGGCGGCATAAGGCTGGATACCTATGGATATAGTGTAAAGCCATTGCTCAATGCCTGGGCCTGCAGGATCATGAAAGAATATCCCAATTTTAGCCTTGTTGGGGAAGAATGGAGCCTCAACCCTTTGATCACCTCATATTGGCAAAAAGGGAAAAAGAATACAGATGGTTATACGGGTTGTCTTGGTTCTTCCATGGATTTTCCGCTGCAATCCTCACTGGTAGAAGCCCTTCGCCAAAAAAACAGAAATACATGGGGGAAGGGTTTAAACCTGCTCTATGAGTCCATCGCCAATGATTTTGCCTATGCAGATCCTTCAATGTTGTTGATATTTGGAGACAACCACGACATGGACAGGTTGCATACCCAATTGGGCAATGATTTGTCATTGACCAAAATGGCGATTACTGCGCTACTGACTTTGAGGGGTATTCCGCAGGTTTATTATGGAACTGAAGTGCTATTGGACAACACTGCACATCCAGACGACCATGGTTATATCAGGGCAGACATGCCAGGAGGGTGGGGTGATGATAAAAGCAATGCATTTGCAGGTTCAGGGTTAGCACAGGCTCAGATGGAGATGCAAGGGTATTTTAAATCACTTGCACAATGGCGAAAGACCAGCAAAGCCATTGCCAATGGAAAGACCCTACATTTTGCTCCCTTCAATGATGTCTATGTGTATTTTCGATACACAGGCAAGGAAAAGGTGATGGTGGTTTTGAACAGGAATGAGCAATCAACATCAATTGATCCATCCCGTTTCAAGGAAATCGTTGGGAATGCCCGTAACGCGAGAAATATTTTTTCAGGTCAGACGATATCCATTCAGCAAAAATTTGATGTACCTGCTAAAACGGCAATGGTGTTTGAGATAGATCCGATAAAATAGCAAAATCATTTTTGGCCAGTTGAAGCAACCTTCAGTGGCAATTGCTTTGGGATGATAGGGATTATTTCATGATCCCTTTTTGGGGATTTCAGGTTCAAAAGCCATGCCACTTCGTGGCATTGGCTTTTGTTGTTTTGAATACTCGCTTGAACCTTCGGTTCAGACTCGCACAAAACAACAAAAAGCCAGCACAATGTGCTGGCTTTTGAACCTGCGGAGAGAGAGGGATTCGAACCCCCGGACCTGTGACAGTCAACGGTTTTCAAGACCGCCGCATTCGACCGCTCTGCCATCTCTCCGGCGCAAAAGTAAAACATCGAAGTCGAATTATAAAGAAATCATCAAAAAATCATCTAAAAACTCCTCAGCACAGTTTGATAACTTTGCTCATCATGAAGGAACTCAAACAGCTGAATAAATATTTCTGGAAATACCGGTGGAGACTAACACTTGGGTTCGTATTCATTTTAGTGTCAAACTATTTCGGTATCCTGGCACCACAGATGACAGGCTTTGTAGTAGATGAAGTGCAACGCGCAATCAATCCGCTGGCCATGCCTTCAGATAAGGTCTTTTTTGATCCTTTGGTCAAGTGGTGTATCGGGGTGTTTAAAAATGCTGGGCTTGGTTTTTCACAATTGGTCATGGCCTGCGGTTTGGTCTTGCTTGCATTGGCATTGATCAGGGGCTTTTTTATGTTTTTGATGCGCCAGACCATTATCGTCATGAGCCGGCATATTGAGTTTGACCAAAAGAACGAAGTATATGCACATTTCCAGCAACTGGATGCACAATTTTATAAAGTGAACAGCATCGGAGATCTCATGAGCCGCATGTCAGAAGACGTATCAAGGGTAAGGATGTATACTGGTCCAGCCCTGATGTACCTGATCAACCTCACCATTCTGATAATGATCAGTCTTTTCTACATGTTCAAAAAGAATGCCCTTTTGTCTGCCTATGTGCTTGCTCCATTGCCTTTGTTGGCCTTTGCCATGTATTTTGTCAACAGCTATATCAACAAAAAAAGCGAAAAAATTCAAGCACAATTGAGCACCCTTACCAGTTTGGCACAGCAGTCCTACTCAGGCATCAGGGTTATTAAATCCTATAACCAAGAGAAGTCATCCCTGGGTTTTTTCGACGCTGAAAGTGAAGAATATAGGAAAAGTGGAATGGCACTCTCTACCATGGAAGCTGTTTATTTTCCTGCCATTGGATTGCTGATTGGACTGAGCACATTGCTGACCATTTATATGGGAAGCCTCTATCAACTGGAGCACCGCATCAGTGCTGGCACGATTGCAGAGTTTGTGGTCTACATCAACATGCTTACTTTCCCCGTCTCTGCCATTGGCTGGGTGGTATCCAATATCCAAAGGGCGGCAGCCTCCCAAAAAAGACTCAATGAATTCCTTCAAATCAACTCCAATATTATCGATGTCAAGGACGCTGAAAGGCTTGACCATATTGATCTGCTGGAGTTTGATGCGGTAGATTATACCTTTCCTCATACCGGGATAAGGGCAGTCAAGGACTTTAGCCTCATCATAAAACGCGGCGAAAAAATTGCATTGATTGGCAAGACCGGTTGTGGCAAATCCACTATAGCACAGCTGTTGATCCGGATGTTTGATCCTCAGAAAGGTCAAATCAGGTTGAATGGGAAAAATATAAAAGGCCTCAATCTTGATTCCTTGAGAAAATTGGTCAGTTATGTTCCCCAGGATGTTTTTCTGTTCAGCGATTCCATCCACCACAACATCAATTTCAGTTCCGGCGAGGAGGATATTTCCAAGGCAAAAAATGCTGCCGAAAACGCGATAATCCTTGAGGAGGTAGAAGCATTGCCCAATGGATTTGAGACGATGATTGGGGAGCGAGGCGTTACGCTTTCTGGCGGGCAGAAACAGCGCATATCCATTGCCAGAGCGCTTTCCAAGGAAAATGACTTGTTGATATTTGATGATTGCCTGAGTGCTGTAGACGCCAATACAGAACACAAAATTGCATCAAACCTTAACCATTATTTGATGGATAAAACGGCCATCATCATCACCCATAGGATTTTTCCATCTTTTGTTTTTGATCAAATCATTGTCATGGAGGATGGCATGGTATTAGAAAAAGGCACCCATGAGGATTTGGTCAAAGCCAACGGGTATTATGCCCAATTATTGAGAACCCAGCAAATGGACGCTGGTAACTCCCAATGACGGGCTTTTTAGCGGTAAAAAACAGTTCCAAAAAAGCAATACTAAATTTTGACAATTCCAAAACAATGCTATCTTTATAGGGACCAACCAATTGCTATAACCAAAATCTTCAATTGTGCCGTACGACAACAACGAAAAAAGAATGGACAGCGTTTACAGCAAACGCATCAGGGCAGGCAAAAGAAGAACCTATTTCTTCGATGTCAGAACTACCCGTGGTAATGATTATTACCTGACCATTACAGAAAGCAGAAAGCGTTTCAATGATGATGGTTATGATCGTCACAAGATTTTTCTCTACAAAGAAGATTTCAATAAATTTTTGAAAGCATTGAATGAAGCAGTGGATCACGTAAAAACTGACTTGATGCCTGATTTTGATTTTGATGCATTTAACCATGAATATGATGAGGAAGGTGGCGAAGGCGGAGAAGGCGGTTACAGCGGTGGTTATTCACAACCAGCTGCTGCTCCGGTTGCTGATGTTGAAGCCATTGTATCTCCAATTGATGAAGCTCCAGTTGCTGAACCAGAAGCTCCTTCAGCATCATCAACCCCCTCAATTACAGAAGGCGACAACGGCGCATCAGAAGAAGTTGACAAATGGTAAGATGTTAATTTTACATACATTCAAGGGTGGAATTTTCCACCCTTTTTTTTTATAAAATCTCCTTTCATCATGAAGCTTTCAATATTGGTTTTTGCTTTTGTATTCACCTTATGCCAAAGCGGTAAGGCGCAAAACACAAAAACACTTTTTTTTGACGACCTGCCCTTGCAGACTTATTCAGAAGGCATCAGACCTGTATCCACCAAGTCCAATTACTGGAAGAATACCATCAAAATCAAAGGTGTTCCATTCAGCAGGGGTTTTGGCGCACAATCTCCTGCGGTGCTTTCATTCATGTTGGATGGCAACGCCAAGAAGTTCTCTGCTGAAGTGGGTGTTGATGATTCTTCCAATACTGCCATACCCCTTACGTTTTATGTATTGGCCGATCAAAGAATCTTGTTTCAAAGCAAACCCATGAATGTTGGAGATCCTGCAGTCAAAATCGATGTAGACCTGACAGGCGTAAAGCAACTGGGCTTATTGATTACCGATTCAGTGGGAGGATTGGGCAACAAAAGAACCAATGGCAACTGGGCCAATGCCAGGTTGATGGTTAATGAAGGGTTTACTCCTGGTTATATTCCCAACACTGATCCCCAAATCATACTGACGCCCGCGACAAAAAATACGCCACAAATCAATACTGCCAAGGTTTTTGGTGCCCGTCCCGGCAATCCTTTTCTATTCAAGGTGGCAGCAACTGGCCAGCGGCCGATACAATTCAGTGCAGTGAATTTGCCGATCGGATTAAAAATAGCAGCTGAATCCGGTATTATTACGGGATCTGTTGCCCAGCGTGGCATTTATGAAGTAATCCTTAAAGCAAAAAATAAACTGGGCGAGGTTACCAAAAACTTGACCATCAAAATAGGGGATACCATCGCGCTCACGCCACCCATTGGATGGAATGGATGGAACTCCTGGGAAGCTGAGATTGACCAAGAAAAAGTTTTGGCATCGGCCAATGCCATGGTAAAAACCGGATTGGCTGATCATGGATGGACATATATCAATGTGGATGATGCATGGATGGGCAAACGCGGTGGACCAGATACGGCATTGCAACCCAACGATAAGTTTCCTGATATCAAGGGCATGATTGATCAGATCCATGGCATGGGATTGAAGGCTGGTTTGTATTCCACACCTTACATTGCCAGCTATGGTGGATATGTAGGTGCTTCCTCTGATTATCCTACCGGAGGTGAAACACATGAACTTTTCAAGCCCTATCGCCAGCCATACAGCCGCATCGGCAAGTATACGTTTGAACCCAATGATGCCCGGCAGATGGCTGCCTGGGGAGTTGATTTTCTTAAATATGACTGGCGCATTGATGTTGCTTCAACAGAACGCATGTCTACTGCACTAAAGCACTCCGGAAGGGATATTGTATTGAGCCTTTCCAACAATGCGCCCTTTGAAAAGGTGAATGAATGGGTACGATTGTCCAATATGTATCGGACTGGTCCAGACATCAAGGACAGTTGGACCAGTTTATTCAATACCGCTTTTGTATTAGACAAATGGTCGCCATACACAGGCCCAGGACATTGGGGTGATGCAGACATGATGATTTTGGGGGATGTTTCCATTGGGCCTGTTTTACACCCAACAAGACTTACTCCATATGAGCAGTACAGCCATGTGAGCATATTCAGCCTGATTGCATCTCCCATGTTGATCGGTTGTCCGATTGAGCGGTTGGATGCATTTACCTTGAACCTATTATCCAATGACGAGGTCATTGCCATCAACCAGGATCCCCTTGGCAAAGCAGCACGATTGGTTATGGAGAAAGATGGTTTTCAGGTATGGAAACGAGAATTGGAGAATGGTGATTATGCTGTTGGAATCTTCAATATTGCCGGTTACGGAAAAACACCACAATCTTATTTTCGGTGGGGCAATGAACAACCCAAAACATTCGCATTGAATTTTAATGAAATTGGCCTGGTCGGCAATTTCAAGGTCAGGGATGTTTGGCGCCAAAAAGACCTTGGAATTTTCAAGGGCAAAATAACAACTTTAATCCCTCACCATGGCGTGGTAATGTTTCGCTTAAAAAAGAATAGCTAAGTCACTTCCTAAACCCCTCAACCCCTCAACTCCTCAACTCCTCAACCCCAAAAAAGCATTCATCAATCCCGTTGTCGAGCTGTCATGCCCTTCAATCTGTTGGGATCCATCAAGCTGTGGCAAGATCTTATTGGCCAATTGCTTCCCCAATTCTACACCCCATTGGTCAAAACTGTAAATATTCCAGATGACCCCTTGAACAAAGATTTTGTGTTCGTAGGCGGCAATGAGTTTGCCCAATTCAAATGGATTGATTTTTTTGACCAAGAATGAATTGGTGGGCTTGTTTCCTTCAAATACCTTGAAGGGTACCAAGCTGTTTCTTTCCTCTTCAGAAAGTTGCTCAAGTTCGGCAGCAGCCTCTTCAGCAGTTTTACCATTCATCAAAGCCTCTGTCTGTGCAAAGAAATTGGTCATCAATTTCAGGTGATGATCTCCAACAGGATTGTGGCTGACGGCAGGGGCGATAAAATCGCATGGGATCATTACTGTTCCCTGATGGATCAACTGATAAAATGCATGCTGTCCATTGGTACCGGGCTCTCCCCAAATCACTGGGCCTGAGGCATAATCAAGCGTTTCGCCATTCCTGTCTACCCGCTTACCATTGCTTTCCATGTTTCCTTGTTGGAAATAGGCGGCAAAACGGTGCATATACTGGTCATAGGGAAGGATGGCCTCCGATTGAACACCAAAAAAATTGACATACCAAAGACCGATCAAGGCCATTTTTACAGGGATGTTTTCTTCGAATGGATTATTCTTGAAATGCTTATCCATTGCGTGGGCTCCTTTCAACAAGGATTCAAAGTTTTCATAACCAATGGTTAAGGCGATGGAAAGTCCTATGGCACTCCAAAGGCTGTACCTGCCTCCGACCCAATCCCAGAATTCGAACATGTTTTCTTTGTCAATGCCAAATGCTACTACGGCTTTTTCATTGGTAGACAGGGCAACGAAATGCTTGGCAACATGGGCTGCATCACCGGATTGTTGTATGAACCAATCCCTTGCCGTATGAGCATTCGTCATCGTTTCCTGTGTAGTGAACGTTTTGGAAGCAACTAAAAACAAGGTTTCATCAGCGCTTATACCTTTTAAACATTCAGCAATATGTGTTCCATCAACATTTGAAACAAAATGAACTTGCATGCCATCAATCCAATAAGGCTTCAGCGCTTCTGTTACCATCACCGGGCCAAGATCGCTTCCTCCAATGCCGATGTTGACAATTTGTTTGATGGGTTTGCCGGTATATCCTTTCCATTCTCCTCCATGAACTTTACCACACAAGCTTTTCATTTGCGCGAGAACAGTTTTCACTTTTGGCATTACATCTTCACCATCAGTAAATACTGCAGCGCCTGAAAAATTTCTCAGTGCTGTATGCAAAACTGCACGGTTTTCTGTCCTGTTGATTTTCTCCCCTTCAAACATCGAGTGTATTGCATCTTTCAAACCACATTCCCCAGCCAGTTCATTCAGCAAGGCAAGGGTTTCTGCTGTGATGATGTTTTTAGCATAATCAAAAAGCAGGTCTCCGTCTGTTTGTGAGAAGCTGTCGAAACGGTTAGGGTCTTGGCTGAAAAGTTCACGCATGTGCACCTGCTGCATGATGTCTGCATGTGCTTCAAGTTTTTTCCAGGCCTGGGTTTTGGTAGGATTGATGGTTGGGAAGGGCATTAGTTGTATTGTTTTAAAATGTCTTCTAATTGATTGATCATGTCTGCATTGATATCCAAGTGTGTAACCATCCTGAAGCGGGTGGGGGAGATGGCAAAAAACAACACTCCCTTTTCATTCATGCTGGAAATGAATGCGGGAAGGTTGAAACCTGGCATGCATTCTGCAATGACAATATTGGTCTCTACGGGCACAACTTCCTTCACAAAGGATTTTCTCTTGAGCATTGCCTCAATGGCCTTGGCATGTGCATGATCTGTACCCAATCGTTCTATATTGTGCTGCAATGCATATAATCCTGCTGCCGCCAAACTGCCAGCCTGCCTCATGCCACCACCAAATACTTTTCTGATGCGCCTGGCTTTTTTGATGAAGTGAGCATCTCCTAGCAATAGGCTGCCAACTGGAGCGCCCAGTCCCTTGCTCAGACAAATAGAAATGGTATCAAAAGCTTCACCATACTGCAATGCTGTTTCTCCCTTAGCAACCAACGCATTGAATAACCTTGCCCCATCAATGTGAAAGGAGAGGCCATGATGTCGGGCAACAGTGCCAATTTTTAGTATATCATTGAACGCATAACAGCTTCCGCCGCCACGGTTGGCAGTATTTTCCAAAACCACAAGCCTGGAAACTGGTTTATGGATATCATCAGGATTGTGAATGGATGCTTCCACCAAGGAGGCGGTAATCCTGCCGCGGTCACCGTGTAGCAATGCAACTGATGCGCCGGAGTTGGAGGCTATTCCGCCGCCTTCGTATTGGTAAATATGCGAAAGTTCGTCACAAATGACCTCATCTCCAGGTTGGGTATGACACCTGATGGCAATTTGATTGGTCATGGTGCCACTGGGACAAAAAAGGGCTTTTTCCTTTCCAAACATTGATGACGCGAAAGCCTCCAGTGCATTGATGGATGGATCTTCATGAAAAACATCATCCCCGACCGGTGCTTGATGCATTGCGTCGAGCATGTCTTTTGAGGGCTTTGTGACGGTATCCGATCTTAAATCTATGGTCATCAGGCAAAATTAATTCAACAAAACCGGTTAAATCCCATTGTTTTCAACTTTTGGTCCACATATTTTATTGATTTCCATAAAAAAACGGCATTTTTTGTTCAATGCCTATGATTTGTGGAAAATGAATTTTAATTTTGCAATCAGTACCCTACCATTTCAAAATAATACAGCATTGGCAACCCGCCAAGACTGCTCACCCGTCTTTCGAAGACAGACCCAAATTCTACCATGAGGCAATTAAAAATAGCTACACAGATTACCAACCGCGACTCACAGGCGGTAGAAAAGTACCTTCAAGAAATTTCTAAAATATCCATGATCACGCCGGAAGAGGAAACCATTCTTGCCCAGCGGATTAAAATGAATGATCAGCGTTCATTGGATAAATTGGTTCAGGCCAACCTTCGTTTTGTGGTTTCGGTTGCAAAGCAATACCAGCACCAGGGTCTTTCTCTTTCTGATCTTATCAATGAAGGAAACCTTGGTTTGATCAAGGCCGCACAACGTTTTGATGAAACAAAAGGTTTCAAATTCATTTCCTATGCTGTGTGGTGGATTCGTCAATCCATCCTTCAGGCCTTGGCTGAACAAGGCCGTCTGGTTCGTCTTCCGCAAAACAAGATTGGTACCTACAACAAGGCCAACAAAGCCTATATGGCTTTTGAGCAGGAGCATGAGCGTGAGCCATCAACTGAGGAGCTTGCTGAGATCCTGGAAATGAGCGAAACAGAGATCAACAATATTTTCCAAAGCAATACCCGCCATACTTCTTTAGATGCACCAGTGCACGAAGCCGAAGACGTGGCCATGGGTGATCTCCTGCAAGGGGGTGATGATACGGATGATGATGTAATGAAGGATTCCCTTCGTGCAGAGATCCGCCGTGTACTCAAATCACTGAGCCCACGTGAAGCCGAGATCGTGAATGCATATTTCGGATTGGATGGTGAAAATGGTGTTACCATTGAGCAAATTGGTCAGAAATATGATCTTACCAAAGAGCGTATCCGCCAGATCAAGGAAAGGGCCATCAAACGCCTTCAAAAAGCCCGTTACAGCAATGCGCTGAAAGCATATTTAGGTTAAAAACTAACTTAGCGCCCCGCAAATGCGGGGCTTTTTTTTGAACTCTTCCACCATTTGTTTGTTTGTATTTTATGAGGTATTTGATTATCATTTTATTCTGTTTATTGATAGTAAGCTGTGAAAAGAACATCAACATAACCTTAGATGCCAGCCAGAGCCGATTGGTTGTTGATGCTACCATTGAAAATGGCCGTCCACCCATGGTTTTCCTTTCCAAAAGCCTTGATTATTTCAGCAAGATTGATCCTGCCGTGCTTTCCTCATCTTTTGTTCGCAACGCAAAGGTGCGCATTACGGATGGGACAACTGAGGTATTGCTCAGGGAAGATTCTATTAAAATTTCCACTGGCAATAAAATCTATTTTTATACCACTGCTGGCCCATCTTTGTCCTTTTTGGGGAAACTCAAATCATCTTACAGCATGGTCATTGAGGCAGAGGGTAAGGTATACAGTGCAACTACCACTATTCCTGAAACCACAAGAAAAATTGACTCCCTATGGTGGGAAAAAGTTCCTCTGGCAAAAGACAGCAACCGTGTCAATGTAATGATCAGGGCAAAAGACAAGCCAGGCCTTGGTGATTATATCCGTTTTTTTACCAAATTGGGCCAACAGCCTTTCTTTCCCGGATTCAACAGTGTATTTGATGATCAGATAATTGATGGCCTGCAATACACCGTACCAGTAGACAAAGGGTTTGATAAGAACACCCAGTTCTCAGACAGCACATCCTACTTTAAAAGGGGGGATACTGTGATGATCAAGCTTTGCAACATTGACAAACAGACCTATGATTTTTGGAGAACCAGTGAATTCAACTTTCAAAGTGTCGGTAATCCGTTTTCAAGTCCGATTCGCATCCTGTCCAACATCAACAATGATGCCCTTGGTTATTTTGGTGGATATGGTTGCCAGTACAGGACCATCATCATCCCCCGTTAACATTTATTTTCGTCATTCTTTTATGCCCTCAGACAAATAGTAGGGCTTAAATGTTAAACTCTAGTCCTTTAACTTTATTTTTGCAGACAGTAAAATTAACAACATGAGCACATCCACCATAGAAAAAGTAAGCTGTTTGATTATTGGTTCTGGCCCTGCAGGGTATACTGCAGCCATTTATGCATCCCGGGCAAATTTACATCCGGTTTTGTATCAGGGTATCCAGCCCGGCGGTCAGCTTACCATCACAACTGAAGTGGAAAACTATCCCGGGTATCCTGAAGGGATTCAGGGTCCTGAAATGATGGTTGATTTTGAAAAGCAGGCCAAACGCATGGGCGCTGATATCCGTTATGGTTTGGCAACAAAAGTTGACTTTTCTTCTCAGCCTTTCAAGGTTTGGATCGACGAAGAAAAAGAAATGCATGCAGATACTGTTGTGATTGCCACCGGCGCCTCTGCCAAATGGTTAGGCCTTGAAAGTGAGCAACGACTGAACGGATACGGTGTGAGTGCCTGCGCTGTTTGTGATGGTTTCTTTTTCAGGGGAAAAGAAGTGGCCATAGTTGGTGCAGGGGATACTGCGGCAGAAGAAGCCCATTACCTCAGTAAACTGGCGACTACCGTTCACATGTTCATCCGCAAGGACCAGATGCGTGCTTCAAAGGTGATGCAAGACCGTGTGATCAATACACCAAACATTAAAATGTATTGGAATACGGAAACGGATGAAATCCTTGGAGACAAAAAGGTTGAAGCCGTCCGCATCCTCAACAACAAAACAGGAGAAAAACAAGATATTCCGATTTCAGGATTTTTTGTTGCCATTGGCCATGAGCCCAATTCTTCCATTTTTAACGAATTTCTTGAGATGGATGAAGCAGGATATATCAAGACCATTCCAGGAAGTTCTAAGACCAATGTTGAAGGGGTTTTTGCTTGTGGTGATGTACAGGATAAGCACTACAGACAAGCCATTACTGCAGCAGGCAGTGGTTGCATGGCAGCCATTGATGCAGAACGTTTTCTGGCTGCAAAAGGGCATTGATCAATGCTAATTTTCCAAGATGTTGGGTCATGACCAGTTCATGGCAATGAATACCAATGCACCAGACAGATAGCCCAGCAAAGCCCAGAGGCTAATTTTCTTGAGGTACCAGAAGAATTCAATGTTGGTCAAGCCCATTGCCGCAACTCCTGCAGCAGAACCAATGATAAGGATACTTCCCCCTGTTCCTGTGCAATAAGCCATGAACAACCAGAATGGGTGGTCTTTGGGAAACTCTGTTAATGAATACATGCCTTGTGTAGCCGCTACCAATGGAACATTGTCAATGATGGCAGAGAGAATACCAAGACTGGTGACAATCAATTTTTGGTTGCCAATCAAGTCTGTCAATTTCCCTGCCACATCAGTCAACACACCAGATGATTGCAATGCTGCAACACTGATCAATATCCCCAAGAAAAACAAGATGCTGGGTGTATCAATTTTTCTGATGGCATGGTTTACTGAAAGGTTGTCCTTGTCTAAGGTGTCTTTGCCACTGTGAATGAATTCAGTGATCAACCACATGACTCCAAGCGAAAACAACATGCCCATGAATGGTGGTAATCCGGTGAGGGCTTTGAAAGCAGGCACAAAAAGAAGGGACGAGAGACCAATTACCAAAACGAAGTTTCGGGTAGATGATTTGACCCCATGATGAAGATTGGTTGTTTTTTCTTGCATTTCAACATTCCCTTTTAATCCAAATCCCAATGCCAGTAAAGGGATAATGACAGCGATGATGCTTGGTATGAAAACAGCCCGCATGATTTCAATGGCAGAAATCTGACCACCAATCCAAAGCATGGTGGTGGTTACATCTCCAATGGGTGACCATGCTCCTCCAGCATTGGCCGCAATTACAATCATCCCGGCAAAAATCAACCTGTCTTTGTTGTCGTGAATGAGTTTAGCGGTGAGTGAAATCAATACAATTGTAGTGGTCAGGTTATCAAGCACTGCAGACAGGAAAAAAGCGATGATGGCAATGATCCAAAGTAAATATTTTTTATTCGTTGTCTTGATACTTGAAGAGATGAGATCAAAGCCATCGTGCGCGTCTATCAGCTCAACAATGGTCATGGCACCCAAAAGAAAAAACAGGATGCCAGATATTTCTCCCATGTGTTCCAGCAATTCATGGTGTACCTTATCATGTGAAATACCACTGAAAACATAGATTGTCCAACAAATAACACCAGTAAGCAACGCACTGGAGGCCTTGTTGAGCTTGATTTGATGCTCAAATGCGATGGCCAGATAGCCAATGATAAAAATTGCAATCATCATAATTATTGTATTGAGATGAGATCTGCAACAGATTTTGGCCTCAATGCTTCCAGCCACTTGAAGCCACGCAATTCTTTTTTGTCCTCCGGTATTTCCTTGATGGGATAGGTGGTGCCTGTGACGCCATTGATCCAAGTCACCCTTTTCAATTCTTTTTTGATGAATTTCATGATGATGGCATCTGCCATGGAATAGGTCAATCCCACGTAGGAACTGTCCTGGTCTTGTAAGTAATATAAACTCTCGCTGTTGCCTTTGGTTTTGAATTGATCGATTTCACCATCAACAAATTGCCCAATCATGTTGTTGCCCCTCAACTGGTTGAAAAGTCCTTCAGGGGTGCGGTTAACGGTAAAGGCATTTTCGTTGGCCTGAAACCGGTCTGCTTTTTTATTTTTGGTGAAAAGATAGAGTGTATCTCCTGAAATCTGGCTTCCCTGTGCCCACAAAACCGGTTCAACATAGAAGCGAAAAACCGAGTCCAGGCTGGAGTAGTAGAGGCTGTCAGATTTTCCCTGCAGTGAATCTGAGAATATCTTCACATGGTGGTAAGCCTTGAAAAAGCGGATGGTATCACTGTTGATTTTACGTGCAGTGTCTTTTTTAAGATAAGCAGAGTAGAGTGTGTCGGCTGCAATAAATAGCGAATCATTGTCTTGCTTGAACACCATCATGGGGCGCTTCCAGGCATTGATGGTCTTGAATTCATTGTTGAATGCAGCTGTACCCGCCAGCATGGAAATCCCCTGTGCGGAATCTCTGTAAAATACATTTCCATCGGCCAGACCCGAGGATGATTTTTTATCATAATCGATCTTATCTGCAATCACCGTTTGAACACTGTCGTCAATGATGGGCCTCTTGGTAAAACTGGCTTTTCCGTTTTTTAAATCGTAAAATCCTTCCCTGGTGCGGATCCTGGACCTTCCGTCGTTGATGGTTGTTGCTGCAACAAAACTAGCAACCTCTGAGTTGAGGTTGTACAACAAAGTATCCGTTGTCATGGTATACTCTGGATCAACCAATTTGACATTTTTCTGGAAATATACTTCCTTGGTGTCAGTGTAATAAAATCCTTCCTTGCTGGTCAATACTGATTCTCCGTTAACCACCTTTCCGCCGTTAAGATAGGTGCCAATTTTGGAATTCACATCGTATTCCAGGGCTTCGGTGGTAAGTACACCTTTTCCGTCGGTAAGTTTTACCTTTTTTTTCAGCTCTGCAATTCTGGTATCACCTTTGTATTTTAGGTATTGAGAGTAGGTGTGTACACTGTCTGCATCATTGATATGGATATTCCCAAATGCTTCAAGCTGATTCAACTTGACATTTTGTACTGCACTATCGCAATAGAAAAGCGTATTCTCCTGCTTCATCAATACATTGCCAATCAAGAGATTGAGGTCTCCTGTTGAATCCTGTTTGACCCTTCTGAATATTTCGGCCTTGATGATTTGAATGAACCTGGAGCTATCCGTTGGAGGCGCAATGCTGTCAGTTGCTTTTTCCTGCGACTGGGATTGTTGCAGGAGGCCGAATAGAAAAAAAATCAGGACGACAGTTCCTTGTTTGTGCATTTTTATTGTTTGGACAAGGAATCGGGGAGGGGAGCCATTAGCGGGCCAGTCTTGTCTTTTTTGCTAAATACAGACACCTGAACATATCTTTTGGGATGCAGGCGCAAATCCTGCAATAAAACGTTGAGGCTGTTGCTGGTGCTGTTCAGGTTCTTGTACAATTGTTCATCAGTAGCAAACTTGCCAAGACTTCCCTTGCCGTCTTTGATACCAACCAGGATGGTATTGAGGGAAGTGGTGGCCTTCTCCAATGAGGAAATGGTCTTGCTAATATCAGCTGTAGCCAGATCCCTTGATGCCTTTGTCAGGTTATTAACCAACGCTGAAATGGAGTCATTGTTTTCTTTGAGGTTTGCTGTAAATGCGCTAGCATGGTCGATGGTTTCGGCGAGACTGCCTTTTCCGGGTTCGAGCATGTTGTTGAGGTTTTCTGTTGTCAAAGCCAGCTCTTTCAGGATCATGCCAATATTTTGTTTGGCATCATTGTCGAAAACATTGCCTATTTTTTTGATTGTAGTGTCTAGGGTGGCCAAGGTTCTGTTGACATTTTCAACGGTTGGTTGAAGCGTCTCTTTCAGGTCTTCCACCATGCTTTTGCTTTCCATTCCCTTCAATGTATCCCCTTCGTTCAAGAAGGTTTTGGCACTGCCCATGGTGATAACAATGGCAGTTGATCCAAGAGGAGTTGCAACAATTTTGGCATAAGAGTCTGTCGGAATATTGATTTCTTTGAGCAGCTGAAAAGACACAACAACCTCTGTAAGGTCCTTGTCCTTTTCTTTGAGTCCTTCAACAGCACCCACCCTTAATCCATTGATTTTGATTCCGTCTGCAACATTCAGGCCCTCCACTCTTTTGAAAGTGACATACATGGTTGCTTTTTTTACCAAGACGTTTTTGCCTTTCAAAAAATTAAAACCCAGGATCAGCAATGTGATGGATACAGCCGTCAACGCACCGATCTTTGTCTCATTAGATATTTTCATCATAAATTAATTCATTTTCTTTCCCCCTAAACCCTTATTTCCCATCCACCATCGCCTTGTATTTCAACACAGCATTGGCGATAGACCTTGTCAGTTCAATTTGTCCGCTCTCGCTGTTCAAGTAAGCTTCTTCATCTTTGTCTGTGATGAATCCGGTTTCAATCAATACAGCAGGCATGTTGGTGGCCTGAAGTACCCAGATTCCCTTGTGGTTTCTTTGTAAAACCCCCATGCTTTTCCTTCCAACCGCCACAAATTCATCTTCAATCATGGAAGCCAGTCTCACTGAGTTTTTAAAAAACTTCTGAGACCAGAGACGAGCCTTGATCATTGCTTCTGGGCTATTTACGTCAGGAATATCCATCACCTCAGTAGAGGATTCAAATCTTTCATCCTCAATAATCCCCTTTGCTTTTTCATCAGACCTGTCTGCAGCCCAAACATAGGTAGAAGTTCCGTGCGCAGGATTAGGAGAGGTGTAATAAATGGGCACTTTCCTATAGTATTTTTTTCTTTTACTGCCTTTTCCTTTATAATAAGGCACAGATTTATACCCGGTAACGGTTTTCTTGGGAGGGGCAGCATTGACATGAATACATACAAACAGGTCGCCATTTTCCCTGTTGGCAAAATTGGCCTTCTCGGTAACAGAATGATAAACATCCTCATGTCTGGTCATCACAATCCGTGTATCCAGAATCTCATTCCTGAGCAAAGTGTCCAACCTTTGGGCAATTTGAAGGGTAATTTGCGCTTCTGTTGAATATTCACCGCGGGCACCAGGGTCTGTTCCGCCATGGCCGGCATCAATGATGATGGTTTTGATTTTTTGTTGGCGGACAACAGGTTGTGCTATCACCATTGAACCCGTTATCAGCCCTAAAGCAAAAACCAGAGAAAAAGCATGCAGCGATTTTGCCATATTTGAATTTCATTTAGTTTGGTAAGCCGTTGGCAATCTTCACAAAATCTTACAACTTAAATTGACTAATTTTGCCTGCCATAATTATGCTACAGCCCCAAAGCAAATTTAGCTTAAAATATCTTTTTATCTTGATTTTATGCTCAGGGTTACTT
>CANEWJ010000004.1 GCA_947442625.1 Chitinophagaceae bacterium | reverse complement strand
GTTTACTTAAGTCGTTTTTATCGGGTACATAGTAATCGTTGTCGTTATCCACGATTGTTTCCGAGGTTGAGCAAATCAAGTCCAAGTCATTTATTTCCATTAAGCAACTGCTCAAATGATTGTATTTGTATTCATCGTCACTATCAATTATTGTAATATATTCACCCAAACTATATAAAACGCCACGATTGATTGATTCAGATTGACCGCGATTGTTGTGTCGGATATAGCTAATTTTGTCCTCTTTTTTTTCTACATAATCCATTAACAATTCCCTATCATTTCCCTTGCTGCCATCGTCAATGATAATTAGCTCAAAATCTTGGAAATCCTGATTTAAGACCGAGTCAATAGCTCTTTTCGTGTAAGAAAAATCCGTATTAAAAACCGTCATTAATACAGATACTTTCGTAGTATTTAACATATTTTGATCAATTACTTCCAATTTTCAAGTAAAGTTAGATTATTTTTTTATAAGTTACTGATTGGCTATAGTTTGATCTTCTTTTCTTCTACTAAGCCATTTACAATGTAAAAATTGCCTATTTAATAATAAAATAATAACGTATTCTTAAGATAGAAGCTGATCATCTTCATTCCAATCCCAAAGTACAATATCCCATCCAAAACCACCATACATCAATTCATTGATGACTTTAAACCCCCTTTTCTTATGTGCTTTAAGAGAACGAACATTTGCTTGTGCTACATCTGTAACGAGGTAAGTAAACTCATTTGAAAGACAATCCCTGAAATGTCCGTATAGTTTTTGCACGAGACCCTGCCCACGGTATTCTTTTGCTACACACAGTTGACCAACAACCACATAGTTAACATCTTTTAATGTTTTCCCGTTGTATTCGCATTCATCAATGGCGTCAAAAAGACCTTCAATAAGGTCATGTCCCTTTCTGCTACCTTTTGTTGCAACCAACGCATACCCAACGACTTTGTCGCCATCCTTTGCAATGATCGAAGGAGAAGCTGAATTCATCTCCTGCAAATAGTCTATTGTGTAGGCGGCAGTAAGAAAACCCTGTTCAATGGCCTCTTCAGCTGTTATATTCTGCCTTAAATTCAATGATTGCAAATCCCTGATGCCAATTATCTCACTTGGGCCTGATACCCTTGTTATCTCAAGCGATTTAATAATCATATACAATAATACAAAAAAGGTACAACTGAAATACGATGATTGAGTATGTGACTATTAGGAGATAAAAAGGTTGTACCTCATGCAAGTTTGCAGGAGGTGACAATTTGATTAATACCCTAAAGCTTTCTTGCGTGTTTTGACGATTTTATCTATTTGTAAAATGGTGTCCTTTTTCCAAGTGGGAGTTACTGTAAATAAAATTTCCTTTTTACCATTTTTACCTTTTGGAAAGAAATAGACTACCTGACCCGCATCTAGACTTACTCCACTATTAGATTTGGGTGATAAATTAGGATTCATAACGCCAGGAATACTTAAATAAATTGAGACGAATGAACCATTATGAAAAGTCATTGGAATATTTTGAGTAAAAGCAAGAAATGGTGCAATAATCAGAAATAGGAGTATAATCTTTTTCATTTTTTGGATTGATGTCTTATAACGTTAAAGTTAATTAATAAATTCAAAGACACATCTACGCTATATCATTGATTGACAAAGTACAAGCCATTCAACTCGGCGAATGGCTTGTACAGTTTGACGCTTATTACTGCGTAGATTTGCATCAATCTTTGAAATTTAAATGATCTCTTTCTTTTAGTTTTGTGTATCAGGAAATAGAAATTTTTGGCTTGAACTTATCAGCAAGCCGGGCAAATGCATTTATTTCTATCTCCCCAATTGATATATCTCTTTCACAAACAGGAAGGTTCTCAATCATGTCCTTTACTAAAATTTATCTGGTAGTGATAGGAATGGTGTTTTTCCATCAGTCATGATTAGTTTTGAGTTATTGCTGTTTGATAGGGAACGAAAAGCTTCAATTTGTCTTAATTTTAAAATTGAAGGGGTAAGCGTTTTGTTTATGGTGTCATTTGCCATCTTTATCGCCGTAGCTTCAATTTTCATCGCATTTGCTTTACCCTGGGCTTCAATTTCCAGTATTGATTTTCTTCCTTCCGCTTGAATAATTGAAGCATTCCTTTCTCCTTCTGCTTGAATACGAGCTATTTCTTTTTTCCCTTCCGCTTCAATTATTCTTCTTTCTGCATCTCTTTTCTCTCTTTCTTTTACAAACTCCATTCTTTGTGCTTCTTGTTCTGCTTGTAGTTTTTCTTCGATTGTTTTTGCTAGTCCATCAGGCAGCTTTATACTTTTCATAAGTACATTATCAATTACAAATCCTGAGGGCTCAAGAATTTCTGTCATTTCCTTGCGTATAGCCTGTTCTATTTGTGTTCTTTCTCCACTGTGCATATCCTTTGCAAGAAATTTTGCAGTTACATCTGCCGCTGCTGATCTGAATACGGGTAAGATTACTTCACTTTCATAATTGAGGCCGATATTTTGTACGATTTTTGGAGCTGCTTCTGGCTTCATCCTGTATAAGATTGAAATTTCAGATCTGATGGTTAGTCCTTCTTTTGATGGCAGATCTGGTTTTACTTCAATGTTAACTGTTCTGGTTGGGACTTTTATAATTGTAGTCGTCAAAAAATTATATCCGTTGGGCCCCTGTTGAATATACTCTGGATCAATCTTTCCTAAACGTCTTTTCACACCTACCTCACCTTGACGTATAATTGTGCATGAGGAAAGTGTTACAAAAAATGATGTAAATAAGACAATAATCTTTTTCATAAACGAAATTTTATTTGAATTATATTTCCAAATAACCATTCAATTATTATAGTTGTTTAATTTATTTGTTATAAAATATCTTATAGATAATAATAAAATTAATTATTCTAATATTTTCTTGCACCAATTTTAATATTACAAGTATCATATTGTTAATTGATTAAATTATTTACACAAAGTCCTTCTGTCTGCGTCATTTTGCTTCCCGAAGGTGATTATATGTAAAAATTAAGATAAAGCTATTAGACATATCTAATTTGCTGACTTTCAAAAGAAGAATTTACCATAAATCATTGATAGATACAGACAATCCATACGGCGCTGCGAATGGATTTTTCAGTGTGGCTCCCCTTTTCAACGAAAGATGCAACTATAATGCTATGATTGAGTACGTATCTATCAGGAAATTAAAGGGGTAAACTATCCCAGTTTTTTCAATATCGTTAATCCCTCTTCCCAATTCGTATGACCAGAAGATGTATTTATGTGACTGGCATCGCCAATGTTTATAAATTCACTGCCCCAATTTTCAGCAAAATATTTTGCTCTGTCTAAAGAAACCCAAATATCATTTGAACTGGCTACAACAATAGATTTGAAATTTAATTTATCTAGTGGTATCGGTGAAAATCCTTTTGTGGGAAAAGTATAATTGGGTGCTTCCAAATCACTCGGTGCTACTAGCATAGCTCCTTTAATATTTCTTTTATACTTGGCAGACCAATGTGCAATGGTTGAACAACCTAGGCTATGTCCAGTTAAAACGACAGATGATAATTCATACGATGTTATCATAGCATCCATATTTCTAATCCAATCTTCACAAGTTGGGGTATCCCAATCGGCCTGTTCAATTCGGGAAAAATTAGCAGCGGAGTTTTGGAAATAAGTTTGCCAATGTTCTGGGCCTGAATTACCCAGACCAGGAACAATTAAATAGTTTGTCATATTTAGGGAGATGAGTTGATTTATTGGAAATCCCACTATAAAAACAAAGATATTGAGTTGTAGCTTTTCAAAAAATATATACCTCTAATAACTAAAAGATGCAACTACCCTAACTCACTGATGGACAAAGAAAAAGCCACCCCGATTAATCGGGATGGCTTGTCCAGTGTGGCTCCCCTTTTCAACGAAAGATGCAGCTATATTACCCTTTAATCATAATGAAATCTGCATTTAGCAATTTGGATCTCATCGTCCACAACTCTGTAAATCAATCGGTGTTCCTCATCAATTCTTCTTGACCAGAAGCCGGAATAATTAAAACGCAATGGTTCGGGTTTGCCTATTCCTTCATATGGGCTACGTGAGATATCTTTCAACAACTCATTGACACGCTTTAATTTTTGTTTATCGTTTTTTTGCCAGAAAAGATAATCTTCCCAGGATAATTCCGTGAATACTAATTTCATTGCTCATCCAGTTTTTTGATCATTTTCTTCCCGGATTTAAGGGCTTCTATAGATGCATCCAAACGTTGTTGATTAATACGTGAAGACAATTCGTGCTGGGTGCTTTTCAGAGCATTATACTCTTCTAGAGAAATAACTACTACACCGGTATCTTTTCCCCGGTTAATAATCAATGTTTCAAAGCTTTGAGTAACCTTATCTAGGTAACTTTTGATATCTCTACGAAAGTCTGAGAGTGTTGTCGTTAACATTTGTGTACTTTTATTTGTACAAAAATATGTACATTTTAAAAAGAATCCAAATAAAAAAGGGTCATACTATCAAAGTATAACCCTTTTACTTTTATATCTGCTCCTCAGACTGGACTTGAACCAGTGACCCTCTGATTAACAGTCAGATGCTCTAACCAACTGAGCTACTGAGGAATTTCCCTTATGGGGATGCAAAAATAGGGTTTTTCAACATTTTTCAAAAGAAAAAACTGCCGTAATATCTAAATTATCATTCCTGCGCTCTTATTGACACGATTTCATCCTTTAGGCATTAATTTTAGGCCATTATGCCTATAGTATCTGTGAACTTACAGCCCATCCACCTTCAGAACGAACTGGTTCAGTTGACACCATTGTCTATAGCTGATTTTGAGAAGCTTTATGCCGTGGCTTCTGATCCTTTGATCTGGGAGCAGCATCCCAATCCTGACCGATACCAAAGACCGGTTTTTTCGAATTATTTTACCGGAGCCATCGAATCCAGAGGTGCTTTCCTGATCCGCGACCTCATCTCGGGTGCTGTCATCGGCTCCTCCAGGTTTTATGACCATGAACCGGAACATCGCCAGATCAAGATTGGCTATACTTTTTTTGCCCGTTCATGCTGGGGAAAGCCCTTTAACAGTAATGTAAAACAGCTGATGCTGGCCCATGCCTTCATTTTTGTAGAAAGGGTCGTATTTCATGTAGGCGCTTCCAACATCCGGTCTCAAAAAGCCATGGAGAAATTAGGCGCCGTCAAAACAGGGGAGGAGGAGGTTGCTTATTTTGGGGAGCCTTCGCGGTGGAACTTTGTTTATGAAATCAGAAGGCCTGCTGATGCTTTCTGTTGATTCTACCGACTTAAATTCATCCAAACCCCAGCCTGCATCCATCTTCCGGGCATGATGGATCCAAGCAGGTCTGAATACGCAACATCGGTCAGGTTATCTACCTGAAGCATCAACCCTGCTTTTTTCTTGAACAGGTATTTTTCGATGCGGAGGTTGACCGTTAAATACTCCGGACTGATCTTGGCATTGATCGCATTGGCGGTTTGTTTGTTTCGCTCTTTGTAGACCGTTCCCACAGAGATGGATCCTGCTTTGTTCATGATCCGGAGGTTGGTATTCCACAAGAGTTTTGCGTGGGATGAAAGGTAAAAGGAGGGCAGGGTATTGCCTTTGCCTGTAGACCTCAGGCGCGTGATTCCACTGTTCCATTTTAATCGGGTTCCCTTGCCCAGGCCGTGATCACCAGAAAGGTCCAATTCAGCCCCCCTGGTTTTGACATTGGCAATATTGCTGGCCAAGGCATAAATGCCCGTTGGAATCAGGTTGTTCCGGATGGGCATGTCTGCATAAACGGTGGGAGCCCAATCGATCAGAGAGGCCTGGTTCCGTTGGAAGAGCGTTGCATGGATTTGAACAGGTTTATCCAGGAAAAGGTCTGCACCCATTTCCATGTTGAGGCTTCTTTCGGCTTCCAGTGCGGGGTTGCCAATGCTTCCGCCGGTAACCAATTTTTTGTTGTAATTGTTGTACCGTTCAGTAAAATCAGCATCCCTCATGCCTTTGCTGATGCTTGCCCTGATGGTTGCCATCGATCCGGTATAGGCAAGATTGAGTTGAGGGATCAGTGCCCATTTGTAGCTTTGGTCCCAATCTGCGCGGATACCCTCGGTTAGAAAAAGCCTGTTCAACAATTGGTGTTGAAGGTTGGCATAGATGCCCGTGTGCAGGTGCTGGTGATTGCCCCTGTCATTGGATTTGATCTGCTTGCTGAACACTTGTACGCCCGTCGTCAACCTTGCTTGTTGCCACTTGAGGCGAACACTGTTTCGGGCATCGATGTTGAGCAGTGCTGTGCTGTTTTGGTTGGGGATGGCAGCTGGTCGAAATGCATAACGGTCCTTCAATTGACGTGCATTGACCAGGAACGAAAAGCTGGATTTTTCTGCTGTTTTTGTCAATGCCATCTGTTGCCATGTGGAACTAACCGTTTCATTTGCCGTATCGCTGAGAAAGCTGGTGTAAAAATTCTGTGCATTGAAATCGCGTTTGTCTGCAGCACCCCGCAACATCAACCTCCACTGCTTGTTCAACTTTCTTGAATAGCTGATGGATCCCAGGTCATTGTCAAAATACCCCGTGGTTCCCCTCAGTGGCATGCCCTTTGCTTTCTGTTGTTGCAACCCTACTGAGAGGTAAGATTTTTCATTGCTGGCAGTAAACCCAATTTTACCATTGAACAAATTGTATTGTCCGGTTTGAAGGGCAGCAAACACTGTTTTGTTTTTTGCTGCAAATTCTTGTGCAAACGCTTTTGTGATGACATGGATGACCCCACCGACTGCGTCTGGCCCGAAAATGGCTGCTGCAGCGCCTTTGATGACTTCAATCCTTTCAATCTCCTCTGGATGAATGGGGATGTAGGCATTGAAATGCCCAGTCAGCGGCTCATTGGCCCGCATCCCATCAATCACCACCAAGACCTGTTGAAAAGTGCCTCCGCGGATGATCAGGTCTGCCTGTGCTCCCTGCGGACCCCTTTGCTGCACTTCAATTCCGGGAACAAAACGCAGCAGCTCATCCAATGAATTGGCAGGAATATTTTTGATGTCTTCTTTGGTGAGGATGGCAATATTTCTTCCCGTTTCCCTGATCCTTTTTTGCTGCACTGACGAGGAGATCAACACTGGATCCAGTTCAGGCACCTGAGAAAATGAAGTGATGGAAAAACCTGCCATCAAGATCAACACAATCAGCGTTCTTTTCATCAATCTATGTTTATAATTTTAAAAAACCAACGAATACGCCGTCTTCCCTCAATTCAATGGGGAAGGTTTTCATGTTGTATCCTTCGCCAGTTACATTGTATCCATTGCGCAGTGCAAACTTGAAGCGGTGAAGCGGGCAAACGGCATTGCCCTGCGCATCGATATAGCCCATGACCATCTTGGCCCCTGCATGCGGGCATTTGGATTGAAAGCCATAAAGCTGGTTTTTGAAACGGGCAATGCAAATGGTGCGTTCGCCAATCTCGGCTTGAACGATATCATACTTGCCAAAACCAAGTTGTTCAACAGAATCGGCAACAAATTCCCAATTATATTCCTTGGTTGCCATAGTCGATTGACTGATATCCTGTTTTATAAGGGTAGCGTTTGGCGTACATTTCGCGGACCTGGTTGAGGATGGTGGTGCGAAGTTTATCGATTTCCCTTCTCTGCGTTGCGGATACAAAAACACAGCTGGAGCGGGTTTCATTTTGCCAGCGTTTATACAATTCGCTGAGCAGGTTCTCTTTCACTTCAGGCTCAAGCCATTCGTCAAAAGTCCTGTCCTCGTATTGATCCATCTTGTTAAAAATGGTGATCATGGGCTTGTCTGCACAACCCAATTCTGCAAGGGTTGTATTGACCACCTTCATCTGGTCTTCGTATTGCGGATGCGAGATGTCTACTACATGCATGAGGATGTCACTTTCCTTCACCTCATCCAGCGTGCTCTTGAAACTTTCAATGAGGTGATGGGGGAGTTTTCTGATGAAACCTACGGTATCGCTCAATAAGAAAGGTGTGTTTTCGTAAACGATTTTTCTAGTTGTGGTGTCCAGCGTTGCAAAGAGTTTGTTTTCAGCCAACACTTCACTCTTGCTCAAGAGGTTCATCAGTGTTGACTTTCCAACATTGGTATACCCAACCAGCGCTACGCGGATGAATTCGCCCCTCTCTTTTCTTTGGGTGAAGGCCTGCTTCTCAATCTCACCTAACTTTCTTCTCAGCAGGTTGATTTTTTCGCGGACAATCCTACGATCTGTTTCAATTTCAGATTCACCCGGACCCCTGGTACCGATACCGCCACCAAGGCGCTCAAGATGTTTCCACATCCCGCGCAATCGGGGCAAAATGTATTGGTATTGCGCCAGTTCAACTTGGGCCTTTGCCTGAGCTGTTTTGGCACGATGGGCAAAAATATCGAGAATCAGGTCACTGCGGTCGATGGTTTTAATGTTGACGGCCTTTTCGATGTTGCCGATCTGTGCGCCACTGAGTTCATCGTCAAAGATCAGGAGGCTGATGTCTTTGCCTGCAGCATATTGCTTTATCTCTTCGAGTTTTCCCTTTCCAATATAGGTTTTGGAATCTGGGTGTTGCAACTTTTGGATGAACGTTTTTACGGTAGTTGCCCCAGCGGTAGTGGCAAGAAATTCAAGTTCCTCAAGGTATTCCCTAACCTGAAGATCTTTTTGTTCTTTTAGTCCAACCCCAACCAGGATGGCTCTTTCAGCTTGTTGGAATAGGCTTGATTTTTCTAACAAAAATGAATGTTTTTATAGTCCGCTTAAAGCCAATCCAAACGAGAAAGGCCTTACTGATGGCCCAAGTCCTTCTTTGAAGAAGCTGGTAACCGTATAAGTTCCAAAAAAGCTCAGATTACCCAAGCCGGCCCTTGCTGTGAGGGCAAAGCGGGTGGTATTGAGGTAGCGCTTGTCTTTTTCCTTGCTGATGTAACCGCCAGTACCGGTAGCATCCAGGTCTACTTTGGATTTTACCTTGGAGCTCACAAGGGTTCCAATTTTTGCACCGAAAGCAAACTTCCAGCCTTTGTTCATGTTGCCTGGGCTGGCAGAGTACCTGAGCTCGATAGGTGCCTCAAGATAGCTGGTTTCCAGCTTGTTTTTTTTGTATTGGGTGATGGTGTCACGCCTGAAGGTTGCACCGTTTCTGGTGTTGAGGTCCACGGTCATGTTGTCGAAGTATATATTGTCTGATCCGACACCAGGCCCCACCGCAACACTAAGGTGTGGATTGGATTTGAAAAGGAAATCAAACAGAAAATATCCGTTAAAGCTCCTGTTGAAGCCCTTGGTGGTTATCTTGTTTTCGTCTTTGTTGCCCCATCCTGCGATCCCGAACTGGAGCATGAAATGGTCTGACGCACGCTTTGAAAGGTCGATTTTGCTATAATCTGGCTTAACCTTGGGCGCCTTGGGCTCTTGAACCTTTACCTTGGCTTTTTTATCTTGTGCAACGGCGCTGAGGGAAACCATCAGCATCAGCATTCCTAGTATCTGCTTCATAATCAATTTTGTGTGGTCAAAAGTATCTCCTAACGGGTTAATGAAAGGTTAAGATTCAGGGGGTAAAGGTAGTTTAGTTTGGGGAATATTGGCGACTTGCACCATTAGTTTGAGAATTCCAGGTTGCCATTTTATCAGGTAATGCTTTGCTTGTCCACTGGCTGCTTTAACAGTTGGGCCATTGGAACTCGGAAGAATTAAAATAATTACCTAAATTTGCAGTCCTAAAAGAACAGCAATGTTCTTTGGGCCTATAGCTCAGCTGGTTAGAGCATCTGACTCATAATCAGAGGGTCCCTGGTTCAAGTCCAGGTGGGCCCACTTGAAAATCAAGGGTTTATGAAGGTAAAACTTCGTAGACCCTTTTTATTTGAGGTAAGTCTTTGACAAAGATTGTACTTTTCCGAAGGGGAAAATTCAGTGGGAGGATAGGACTTTATTGTCCCTTATTGATTTTCTTGATTTCTTTTAAGTCGGCAATGTCCTGACTTCTGCCTGATGCAGTTTTGTTTTCTATAAATTCTTTTAAACCAATATACCTTACTTCAATACCATTGACATCTACAAGCAATTTGTTTGGATATGCATTTTCGAATTTCACACCATCAATAGTATTCAAAATAGCAATTCTCAATGGCGGATATCCTATTTGAGTGACATAACCCTCTTGCATAAAATCTGACTTGGTTAAGCCTAAACTTGCCAGTCCAAATTCTTTAATAACATTGACCAATTTTTCTGCATTGGATTCCGAACTGTTGATCCATATATCTAAATCACCCGTATGTCTTGGTTTGCCATGAAATGCCAAGGCATAACCACCAACTACCAAATAATCAACTTGGTGTTTGTTGAGGAGTTTAACAAAATCTTCAAAATCTTGGGCCAATGTCATGCTTTCAGTTTTCTTCTGACAACATGTGTTTTGTCCATTCTGGTAGTAGTTAGATCTACAGTTTGAGATATTAAGAATGTCACTGCTTCAAGTCGTTTAACCAAAGGTTGAGCTAACCAATATTTCAAATCATTCATTTTTTCGTCAAATGCTTTGATTGGTGCTTTGTGTACAACTGGAGCAATATTCATAACCTGGATTGACAATAAAGTTACTAAAAATAAGGCAAAATATACCTCACAATCATAGCTCTGATGGATATTAGGCTTGGTGCAAGTCCAGGTGGGCCCACTTGAAAATCAACCACTTATGATTTGTTTCATAGGTGGTTTTTTATTTTAGCCAAGTTCTGGCCAGGTTTTGAATTTTTAAGAAGAAAACAGGAAGGAAAGTACGTTATAGTACTCGGCTCTATGGAAAAAGCTAATGTAGCTTTGGAATATCAATTATTGTAAATAGACTAGAGAAAGAATCCGTAGCTTCAATCATAAAATTTAGCAACAATGTTAGGTACAATAATCTTTTTTAGCATAGTACTGATTCTGGTTTTTTTAGGACTAGTAACTGTAAATCAAGGTACAATTGCCATTATTACAATGTTTGGCAAGTATCGAAGAATATTGCAACCAGGATTGAGATTTAGGATCCCTTTGATTGAGAGTATATTTCGAAGAGTAAGTATTCAGAACCAAAGCATAGAGCTCGAATTTCAGGCTGTTACTATCGACCAAGCGAATGTATACTTCAAGAGTATGTTGTTGTATTCTGTTCAAAACTCTGAAGAAGAAACCATGAAAAAGGTTGCTTTCAAATTTATTAGTAACAAAGATTTGATGCAGGCATTAGTAAGAACGGTTGAGGGAAGTATCAGGGCTTATGTTGCAACAAAGAGACAAGCAGAGGTTTTGACAGCAAGAAGGGAAATTGTAGACTTCGTAAAAGAGCAGATCGATAATAGTTTGGAAGAATGGGGATATCATTTGCAAGATCTTCAAATTAATGACATCACTTTTGATCAAGTGGTCATGGAAAGCATGAGCAAGGTAGTGGCAAGCAATAATTTAAAAGCTGCTGCCGAAAATGAAGGACAGGCATTATTGATTACAAAGACCAAAGCTGCTGAAGCAGAAGGGAATTCAATCAAAATATCTGCACAAGCAGAGAAAGAAGCTGCTCAATTAAGAGGACAAGGCGTTGCGCTGTTTAGACAAGAAGTTGCTAAGGGGATGACTGAGGCTGCAGAAGAAATGAAACAAGCAAATTTGGATACAAACGTTATACTTTTCAGTATGTGGACTGAGGCTATCAAGAATTTTGCTGAATATGGCAAAGGCAATGTGATATTCTTAGATGGCAGTCCTGATGGGATGGATAAGACGATGAAACAAATGATGGGTTTACTTATAAAAAAAGAAGAAGGCAAATAACAAATGCGAAGGGTATTTACTCATTTATGGAGACCTCTCCGGATATTTACAGATATATACGAATATTTTGATTGAGAGATTGATTGTCTTTTCGTATATTTACGGATAAATACGGATATGACGAGTTTAAAAATAAACAATCTCGAACTTGACCTAAGCATGAGAATCATGTCTGAACTGTCTACAATTGACCGTTTTGATGCCAGATGGGCGAGCATTGAAAAAAGGGAGGGTTCTACATTAAAGCAATTAAAAAGTATTGCAACAGTTAAAAGTGTTGGAGCCTCTACAAGAATTGAGGGATCTAAAATGACAGATGATGAGGTGAGTGTTTTAATTGAAAACATAAACATCTCTTCATTTGAAGAAAGAGATCAGCAAGAAGTAGCAGGCTATTTTGAAACCTTGGACACCATTGCTGAAAATTATACAAGAATCGGAATTACAGAAAGCCAAATTAAGAGCCTGCATAATTTATTAATGAAGCATAGCATAAAGGATGCTTGGCACAAAGGTGAATACAAACAAGTAACAAACGCGGTTGAAGCCAATTTGTCAGACGGTACCAGGCGAACAATCTTTAATACAACTGAACCCGGACTTCAAACCAATGATGCAATGATGCGTTTGATTGAATGGTACAACAGTGATGAGGAGACCTTGCCACTTGTTAAGGATGCCTTGTTTGTATATGAATTTTTAAGCATCCATCCATTTCAGGATGGCAATGGCAGATTGAGTAGATTATTGGCCAGTTTATTGTTATTAAAGAATGGATACTCCTGGATACAATACGTGAGTTTCGAACATGAAATTGAAAATAGAAAATCAGCATATTACAAGGTCCTGATGGACACCCAAAAAAACAGGCCTGGTGAAAATGTTACACAATGGCTTACATTTTTTTTGAGCTGTCTCAATACCATTCAAACCAACTTATTATTGAAGTTAGAAGAAAATAAAAAAGCAAGTGAAAACCTATCTCCTCGTGAAGAAAGAATTCGTTTTTTCATTCAGCATCACGCAGGATGTAGTTCAGGAAATATTTCAGCTAAATTGGATATCCCCCTTCCAACAGTGAAAAAATCGCTCATGGAACTACTGGAAAAGAAAGTGATTACCAAAGAAGGTGTAGGCAGGGCAACGGGATATTATTCGGTATAAATGGGTATTCAACCAATTCATCTTTTTACCTGGATTGTATTTTTACCGGATCAAATAACATTCGTTGTTATTCATCACCATTGAAATCCCACAAGTTAGACCAATTCTTATTGTGGACGGAGAAGTTAAATCAGCTCTGTAAGCCTTATTCCTTCTCCCCAGTCAAGACAACCTGTCCATCAGCCACAGACAACTTGATGGATTTGATTTTTCCGCCATCCCTGATGAACACCAGTTCAGCTGGGTAGTTTTGGATGGTAGCGCTGAAAGCATCTGTTGATTTGCTTTTCAATTCCCATGATTCGCCGGGGCTGGCGTCAGATTGTGCAAACAACTTGCCATCCTTTTCTATGATGAAAATCTTTTTGCAATATTGGTTTTCTGCCATCTTGAAAGTAGAGGCATAATCAGAAACTTCTTTATTGCCAGACAATACCACTTGACCACCTGCAATGGATATTTTCACAGCATTGACGCCTCCTTCAGTACGGGTGAACAGGAATTCGGCATCATAGCTTTGGATCTTTGTCTTAAACAAGTCTTTGGTGCCAGATGGAGCCAATTCCACAAATTCATTGGGGCTTGCATCTGAAGTGGCCACCAGTTTATTGTCTTTTACTGAAACTGAAAGTTTCTTGATGTATTGGTTTTCTGCCATTTTAAAATTCGCAGCATAAGACTGCAGGTTGAGGCTTGAATCCTGAGCGAATCCAAAGGAAGAAAACAAGATGCAAACAATCAATGAAATGGACAAAAGGGCCTTGCTCATAAATAATATTTTTAAAATGTGAACTTATGCTTTATT
Source organism: Chitinophagaceae bacterium (assembly GCA_947442625.1). Lineage (GTDB taxonomy): Bacteria > Bacteroidota > Bacteroidia > Chitinophagales > Chitinophagaceae > Pollutibacter. Next base: position 31,588 of record CANEWJ010000004.1, on the reverse strand, counting down.
TTATAAATCTTAAAAAATATCAAGGCTTCTTAACAATAACATATCGAACAAGTGAAAAAACGGACCAATTATATTTCCTGGGATGAATATTTTATGGGGGTTGCCTTGCTTTCTGCGCAGCGGAGCAAGGATCCCAACACACAGGTAGGGGCCTGCATTGTAAATGACAAGAACAAGATCGTAGGTGCCGGCTATAACGGGCTTCCCATAGGCTGCCATGATGACGAATTTTCATGGAGCAAGGAGGGAGATTTTATGGATACCAAGTATCCCTTCGTTTGTCATGCAGAACTCAATGCCATCCTGAACAATATTGGTATGGACCTGAAGGGTTGTACCATTTATACAGCTTTGTTTCCTTGCAACGAATGCACCAAGGCCATCATTCAATCGGGCATTTCTACCGTGGTGTATTTGTCTGACAAGTATGAGCAATCAGACGCGGCCAGGGCCTCCAAACTGATGCTGGACAAGGCAGGAATTGCCTACCGAAAAGTGGTGGCATCGGTTGACCGGATTGTGCTTTCATTTGATGCAAAAGATGTTTAAACCATGGCCTAATTGTCTGCCATTTTGATGGTGGGTCTTTTGTCTTTGGGGTCGCGTTTTTCGTATACTATGCTTTTCATCTTCAGCGGGGGCTGATGTGATCTGGGCCTTTGAAGTTCATGTTGATAAACCGCTTTGCCCAATTCCCTGAAAAAAGGAAAGCCCATGCTCTCTTCATCATATTTTGAATCGTTGATGACACCATCGCTGTTTACATAAACAGTTGCGGACAGCATGTAGTCGATATTGTGTTTGGTGTCTATCACATAGGATACATCGGTCAAAAATCCATAGGCCCATCCCACCTTGTTGAAAACCCTGATTTGCGGAGGTATTTTATGTGTTGAATCCTGGAAAAAGAACTTCACATAGCTATCATAAAAGATGATTGAATCGTAGTTGGGGTAAGGGGTTTCTGACGGATACTGAGACATGTACTGTAGCATAAATAGCCTGTCAGCTTCAGTAATATTGAACCGTTGATGCTTAGGAACCGATGATGGATAAATCATGGCCTGCAGCATTTGCCGCATGTCATCCAATGAAATATTGTTATGTCTGGTGAAATCAAAAGGGCCATTGACCAGTTCATCGTTTCTGTTGATGTGTTTGTCGCCGATCAGGATAGGAGAGGGGAAAAGAAAGCTGTCTTTGTTGTAGGCAGGTTGTTGGTGATAGACCAATTTTCCTAGAGCATCAAAAAACCGAATGCCATTGGTATGCCTGTTCTGCTCTTCGGTATATCCCATGAACTGCCTGGTAATCCTCGAAGAAGTATAGCCTTTTTCAATCAGTTTTCGGTTGGCGGCTTCCTGTCCTACAAACTGGTACATCCTGTTGTAAGGATCATTTTCGCTGATCAGCATGGCCCTTCTGATGAACTGTGCAATCGAGGGCTTGAAATTTTTGGCAGATGAATCGGTCATCAAGGCCACCTGTTTTTCATGGCTGCTGTCAAAGGCCATGGTAGTGAATTTATCCAGACCAGGTATTTTTAATTCGTTCAACTTCTCCAGGGAAAGAAATGCCAAAGGCATTTTGACCATCGAGGCGGGGTTGAAATAGAGGTTGCTGTCAACATTGAACCGGTGGTGGGTGAAGCGGGGAGACCCTTTTTCATTTCTGTCGATTTGGGTGTAAATCACCTGACAGCGGTAGTGATGGGGGTCCGCAATGATTTTTTTTGCTTGTTCATGTTGGATCTTGGCCAAAATTCGCGCAATGGTTGAATCGTTTTGTTGTGCATTCGCTGAAATTGACATCATCAGGATTGCACAAAAAATGCCTGTTTGTAGATTTTGTAAAGGCGTATTCATTTTTTCAATTTATGTTTACATTCAAATCAAATAGATTTTATGACAAGAATCATCATCTGCCTGCTTTTGTCATTCTCTTTCCTTTCAACCACTGTTGCACAAGATAAAGAACAAAAATCGAGTCCTGATTCAGGACTTGTTGTTTTGACAACCAACTCCGGTGAGGAATTTGTCGGTACCATTGTTTCAGAAGATGCCAGAGAGGTGTCGATCCGTTTGCAAAATGGAAAATTGCTCATCATCCCCACTTACACCGTCAAATCAATCAAAAAACTTTCTGGCTCCACCCTTATCAAAGGTAAGCCTGTGTTCGCCAACCCACATCCTTCCCGATATTTTTATACCCCCTCTGCCATCCCCATGGACAAGGGGGAAATCTATATCCAAACCCTCTATGCCGTGGCCTACCAGGTGCAGTTTGGGGTAACCGAAAACTTCTCATTAGGCGCCACCACCACCATTGTGGGTACACCCTTGGCCCTCACAGCCAAGTATTCTATCAAGATTGACGAGAAAAATACACTGGCCTTTGGTGGTTTGGCCGGCGTGGTTGGTTGGGGAACACAGACCAATCTGGGGATAGGATTTGGGGCCTTTACCCATGGTACCAGAGAGTCCAACCTTACCATTGCAGGAGGATATGCTTGGATCAATCAACAAAACGACAGAGGGGGAAATTCACCGGTAATGAGCCTTTCAGGCAATCAGCGGCTTTCCAGAAACCTGAGCCTCATGGGGGAGCTCTGGTACCTGCCTGAGGTTGGTGTGTTTTTTGGCGGACCCTGTTTGCGGATATTCAATAACAACAGAAGAAAATCATCCTTCGATTTGGGGATATGGAGTATTGCTGCATCCGGTATGGGAGGGGCTCCTTTTATTCCGGTTGTTGGGTATACGTACAAGTTTGAAAAATAAAATACCGCATATATGGAATCATCCCGCATTGCCATTTCAATTGGCGTGACTTTGGATCGATTCATCCGCAGCAACGAGAAACAATATCCTCAGTCTGTTGGTGAGTTTTCACAGTTGTTAAGGGATATTGCCCTTGCATCAAAAGTGGTGAATCGTGAGATCAACAAGGCAGGCCTGATTGATATCATGGGCGCTGTGGGCAATCAAAATGCCGCAGGGGACGAACAGCAAAAACTAGATGTATTGGCTGATATTCGTTTCACAAGGGCTCTTTCAAAAGGTGGTGCAGCCTGTGCCATCATTTCAGAGGAAGAAGAAGGTATTGTTCAGCTCAATCCAGATGCGAAATACATCGTCGCCATCGATCCTTTGGATGGTTCCAGCAACATTGATGTCAATGTATCCATCGGCACAATTTTTTCTGTTTTCAGAAGGAAATCATTGGTTGGAACGGCCATTACCCAGGAAGATTGTTTGCAGCGCGGTTCAGCACAGGTTGCTGCTGGTTATATTTTATACGGATCTTCTACCATGTTGGTCTATACTACAGGACAGGGCGTAAACGGTTTTACGTATGAGGCAACATTGGGAGAGTATGTTTTGTCTCATCCCGATATGCACATCAAGGCCGATGCCAACACCTATTCCATCAATGAAGGCATTTCAAAATCATTTGTCCAGCCAGGCATTCATGATTACCTGAACCAATGCAAAGATCAACATTTTGCTGCCCGGTACATTGGCTCTTTGGTGGCAGACATTCACCGCAATTTGTTGAAAGGTGGAATCTACCTCTATCCTGCCACCATCCATCACCCTAAAGGAAAGCTCAGGTTGATGTTTGAAGCCAACAGCCTTGCTTTTGTTGTTGAGCAGGCGGGCGGAAAGGCTACTGATGGCGAAACAAGAATACTTGATATAGAACCCACCCAAATACACCAAAAATCTCCCCTGTTCATCGGCTCCCTCCGGATGGTGGAAATGCTGGAGGATTTTTTAGGCAAAGAGCATTAATCTTTTTGATAAATCTCAACTATTCATGCAAGGGAATAGTCGCTAATCCCCTGAATATCAAAATAAATAGATATTTTCACCGAAGCTTATCGTTGACCGGATTTCCGTGATTTCCTAAAAATTGCCAACAATCCCTAACCTTTAACACAATGAATTCAAGTAGGATTGAAGTAATGCAGTTTTTAGCGAAGCAGATTGATCAGGAGATTGATGAATACCTGAAGGATATCGACACCAATTGGCAACCCTCCGATTTTTTGCCTGAAAGCAATCATCCTGATTTTGTGAAAGAAATCAAGGAAATCCAGGAGCAGTGTAAGGAACTTCCCTATGATTACATGGCGGTTTTGGTAGGCGATATCATAACAGAAGAAGCTTTGCCTACCTATGAAAGCTGGTTGATTGATATTGAAGGCATCAGCAAAGAGGAACCCCAGGGCTGGAGCAAATGGATCAGAAGGTGGACGGCAGAAGAGAACCGCCATGGCGACCTTTTGAACAAATATATTTACCTCTCAGGGCGGGTGAACATGCAACAAATGGAAATCACCACACAGCACTTGATTGCGGATGGTATGGAGATTGGCACGGCACGGGATCCTTACCGCAATTTTGTGTACACTTCTTTTCAGGAACTGGCCACCAATATTTCTCACAGGAGAACAGCCACCATTGCCAAACAGCATGACAATCTACAGCTCTCAAAAATTTGTGGTGTGATTGCTGCAGATGAATTGCGGCATGCCCGGGCATATAAAAGTTTTGTAGCCAAAATATTTGAATTGGATCCCAGCCAGATGATGCTGGCTTTTGAAGACATGATGAGGAAAAAAATTGTCATGCCGGCACATTTCATGCGTCAACAGGGGGAGAAAATTGGGCAGAGCTGGGCCCATTTCAGCGATGCCGCCCAACGCCTGGGAGTATACACCAGCATGGACTATGCCAATATCCTGGATTCACTGATCAAGGAGTGGAATATCGGCAACATCTGTAAACTCACTGATGTTGCAGAAAAAGGAAGAGATTACCTGATGACCTTACCCGAAAGGTTCAAAAAAATATCAGAGCGCGTTTCCATCAAAGCGCCGTTGGATTACAAGTTCAACTGGATTTATACATAGTGAACTAGTCTTCAGCAAATAAATCAAGCCTGTTTTCAAGATTGGCTTAAGTTTGTCGCCATGCACGTATTCACCTACAGACGAAAAATCATCATTACCTGCCACAAATGGCTGGCCCCATCCCTTGAAAAAGAAGTTATTGCGCTTGGTTTTACTCCCGAGCGTGTTTTTCAAACAGGCGTTGAGCTCATGGGCACCATGCAGGATTGTATTCGGTTGAACCTTCACCTGCGCTGTGCCAGTCAAGTCATGTATTCGCTCAAATCCTTCCTCTGCGAAGATCCTGACGAACTTCACCAGAACCTGGTGACCCTGCACTGGGAAAAGCTCATCCCTCCCAACGGCTATTTCTCTGTTACCAGCAATGTTTTTCATCCCAGTATCTCAACCAATCTTTTTGCCAACCTAAGGGTTAAGGATGCCATTGTTGACCGGATGCGCGATACCATCAGGCGTCGCCCAACCACCGGATCCGATTTATTGGGTGCGGTCATTTATCTCTATTGGAAGAACGATCAGGCAGAAATATTCATCGATACCTCAGGCGAAACCCTTGCCAAGCATGGCTATAGAAAGTTACCCGGTCAGGCACCCATGTTGGAGGCCCTTGCAGCCGGCACCATTTTTTCCACGAAGTGGGATCATGCCACACCCTTCATCAATCCGATGTGTGGCTCAGGAACACTGGCCATTGAAGCTGCGCTGATGGCCACCAAAAGAGCTCCGGGACTGCTGCGCAACAATTATGCCTTCATGCATATCTTGGGCTATGAAACAGAAATGTATACCAGTGAAAGAATCAAGCTGGATGAGCAGGTGGTTGAGCTGCCTGGCATGAACATCATTGCCTCAGACATGAGTGAGCGGGCCATTGATATTGCCAGGATCAATGCAGCAGCGGCAGGGGTAGACCACCTGATTGATTTTGAAGTCTGTGATTTTGAAGACACCAACATTCCGGAAGGAGAGGGTGTGGTGATGTTCAATCCTGAGTATGGAGAACGCTTGGGTGATGAGGTTGAGCTGAATGCCACCTATGCCAGGATCGGTGATTTTCTGAAGCAGCGGTGCAAGGGCAAGACGGGCTATGTATTTACTGGCAACCTGGATCTTGCAAAGGCCATTCGCCTGAAAACAAGCAGGCGCATTGAGTTCTTCAATGCTACCATTGATTGCAGGTTGCTGGAATTTGAATTGTATGCAGGTACAAAAAGAACTGACAAATGAAAAAGGCCTTTATCATCGCATTGGGTGAAGAGGTGAACCATGTAGCAACCATCAATGGGGCAATGGTGCTTTACTCAGGCGTCGGAAAGATCAATGCTACCATTGGTGCATATACCCTGATCCAACAGGGCGCAACCGAAATCATCAATGTTGGTTCATGCGGTTCAACACAACACAAGCTTGGTGAGATCATCAAAGTGGGGAAAGTATTCCAGGATATTGATGGAACACCCATCAGCCCCTATGGGCATACTCCATTTGAAGCCGAAAGCCATTGCATCACCCTGGATGAATTGTCTCCTTTTTCCTGTTTCACGACAGACTATTTTTTTGACCATTCCCAGCACAGCAAGTATGCTCCGGCCTATCTGGAGATGATCAAATCTTGCTCTGTTTTTGACATGGAATTGTATGCTATTGCGAAGACCTGTTTACGCCACGGGGTTGGTCTTTCCTCCTACAAATGGGTTTCAGATGATGGCGATTTCAGCAAGTGGAAGGAAAACTGTGAAATCTCATCCCAAAAGGTCATCGAAATGCTATCTTGAGGTTGAATCAACCCAATTGCATTGTATGAAAAGGATGATATGTATTCTGCTTCTTGTGGCCAATGTTTCGGCCTTTTCGCAGCCTAAACTCCAATACCATGCTGCTTCAATGTTGAAGATCTTGGGCAGGCCTTTCCCTCAGCAAACCATCTATAAGCGCTTCCCTGACAGCCTTGAAATGCACCTGCGCAAACCCGTCTGGAGCCTCAGCAAGAACAGTGCAGGGATCGCCATTTATTTTGAGACCAATTCAACCCAGGTGGCTGCCAAATGGAAGACTGGTGGTGAGGTGAGTTTTCAGCACGTTGCAGGAACATTGGTGAAGGGGGTTGATTTGTATGGGCTGGATGGCAACAAATGGTATTATGCCGGGATTGGTCGTCCTTCCAACGGCACGCGCCATGAATCATCCATCATCAAAGGCCTTGATGGTGCCATGCGCCAGTATGTATTGTACCTGCCTTGTTATGACAATACTGATTCAGTGGAGATTGGCATTGATGAGCATGCCATCCTGCAAATGCCTGCTGCACCAGTGATGGCTTCAGCCCTTCCCATTGTTTTTTATGGCACCAGCATCCTGCAAGGAGCTTCTGCCATGCGTCCGGGAATGGCCTATCCTGCCATCCTTGAAAGAAGGTTGCAGACCGAAACCATCAACCTAGGCTTCAGTGGTAATGGACAGTTGGACTCCATGCTGGCGGTGATCATGTCTACGATTGATGCGGCCTGTTATGTGGTGGATTGTGGTCCTAACCTCAGTCCGGAAATGGCTGCAGCACGCACGCTTCCCTTTCTGAAGCAACTCAAAAAACTGAAACCAAGCACACCAATTTTATTGGTCTCCAACATTGACTATCCTCATGCAAGGTTCAATGCCACGGTAGCCAAAAAAACCAAAGAAGTCAATGCACATTTTCTGGATGCCTTCAATGCCATGAAGAAAGAAGGGTACAAGGGCATCTATTTTCTTCCTTCAACCGGATTGATTGGTGATGACGGAGAAGCCACAGTGGACGGTGTTCACATGACTGATCTTGGTTTTTATCGCATAGCCAATGCCATTGAAAAGGAATTGAAGCAGATCTTGAAATGACCCTTCATCCCTGCACGGATAAAATTTATATGTTTTAACGCGAGACGGTCATGTCTTTTCCCAGCTGCCATTTGTTGTTGTAATAGCCGGCCGCTTTAACAGCAGTTTCGCCTTTTTCCAACATGTCCAATGAAAAAATCATGAAGTCTGGGAATCCACTGCCTCCTGCGAAATACTGGTTGGCCTCGGCTGCCCGCATGCCTTTCAATCCTGTACCACCGATCAGGGCAATCGAGCTGAAACCATTGTTCTTGTTGGGCCAGAGGTGGTAACTGCCAAGATCAGCTCCCTTCAACGTATCTGCACCAACAACAGCGAAACCGCTGTTGATCTTGATGGGGCAATCACTCAATAACTTTCCAGCAACGGCATTGGTAGTCATATTGCCAAAAAGAATGATGCCTCTTCCCGCATATTTCACTGAATCAAATTCATTGTCTGCAATGATATCAATCGCGCCGTTTCCACGGTAGTACCAGGTTTCTGCATCGTATTTGGCCTTGTTCAGCATCCATGCATTTTCTTCTGCATTTCCTTTTGTTCCATACACAAAAACCATCTTGTGCTGGAAGGCTTCCTTGAATCCGCCATTCCTCATTTCCCCTTTTTCATTCGATGGAGCAATCTCATTTTTTACCCACTTGTCTTCAAATTTCAACAAGACCAGTGGTGCATTTTTTGTTGCAATGGTTGTGATGGATTGGCCATCCAACTCAATGTTGACGGTATCTCCAGCCTTGAAGTCTTTCAGGTCAAACTGTAATCTCTTCAGGTTGCTGGTGTTACCCTTGATGGATTTCAATTTCATGTCCCGCTTCAACATCACCTTGCTGAATTGGTACTGTTGGTTTTGTTGCAGCAATCTTATCCAATGGTGTGTGGATGAAATGCCAACTGAAGCCGTGGTAAAATCAATTTCATTGACGGCATCGCTTGTTGGAATGGTATGTTGTTTGAAGTATTCAAATATCGGAGGCCAGTCCACACTTTCGTTGCCAAACCAATGTGAGCCGCCGGGATATTCCTTGTAGCTGAAATCAGGATGGAATTCAGCCAATACCTTTCTCATTTGCCTGGCATATTCCACGGATACGGTTGGATCAGCATCCCCATGGAAAATATATACTCCGCCTGCTTTGTAGTTTTTTGAAAGATTGATGACATTGCCGGTATTGCTGGCCCTGATCAATAATTTTTTGGTATCCGTTGTGGCTTCTGTAGGAACCTTTCCATCATGCGACCCGTATTCTGCAAGGGTAGGATAACCTGCGCAAGGGGCAATCGCGGCCCAATTTCCTGCATAGGTGGCGCCAAGGTACCAGGTGCCATGGCCTCCCATGGAATGTCCAGTAAGATAGACCCGTTGCGGATCTGGGCTGAACCTGCTCTTGGCAATATCCAGCACTTCCAGTGCATCCATCCTGCCCCAGTCTTCCCAATTGAACCCCCTTGGTCTTCTGTTGGTCGGCGCTACCACAGGGCCCTCTGCCTTTGGTGCATAAGCCCTTGCCTGTGAAATGGCTTCCACTTCCGCACCATGCACAGAGAAGAACAGCGATGGGTTTTTTGTGGGTACTGTTTGTGGAGCAACTGCATAATACTGCACTGAACCATCAATCTTGCTGACAAAAGTATAGCTGGCATGTTCTCCCTGGTTCACAGCAGTGATGGGCATGGAGGTTGAATCAATGAGTTTGTTGCCGTCATAAAGGCTCAGCTGCATGTCATATATTCCTTTGTTGATGGCATCTGGCACAGGTATGGTGATGGCCACTTTTCTGCTCAACAATGCATGAATGGATGGCAGGATGGAAACAGCGGTCTTGCCTGCCAGGCTGGTTTTGATGCTCAGGTTTTTTGCGTTGGTGGTTGAAGTGTTCAGCACCACAATACCGCCCACCAGCTCTCCTTTTGATTCACCTTTTACAAGGAAGGGAAGGGTGGGGTCTGTTTTCAATATCGACAATTGTTTGCTCGGAAACTCAAGCCTGGCGTTGATCATCGCGTACCTTCCCATCCCTGCAGACCTGATATAGATTTCATTCACCCCTTTTTTCAATTGCACCGGAATGTTCATCCATCCATACCTGTACATGTCTCCGGCATGTGGCGCGCCATTCACATAGACCATCGAATGTCCAGTAGCAACAAGTACAGCCGTTTGGTTTTTGGGGGATGTATAGGTGAGGTAAAGGTATCCGCTGCCAAGGGCTGCGCTCCTGAAATTTCCTGCGCTATCGGGTTTGATGGCTGTCCATTCAGCTTTCTTGCTTCCTCCTGCAAAAGAAAGGGATCCGCCAGCTGCTGGTTGTATACCTGCATTGTAGAGTTGGAAGGCCAATCCATCACTGTACAAGGCCTCTCTGCCGTACTGATGTACACTGCCAATGGCCAATCCTTCAGGAAATAAATACTTTGCTTGTCCGTTCAGTGCAACGGTGAAAAGACAACACAATCCCATGAAACTGTTCGATATGAGTTTTTGCATAACATAAATATATTGGTTTTTCCTTTCTTATCTATCTTCGGGGTTCTATGAAATCTGTTCAAAAGGAAGATGGGATTCAAATCAACAAGTACATCAGCAATTCAGGTTTCTGTTCCCGAAGGGAAGCGGAAAAACTGATTGAACAGGCCCGTGTGACGATCAATGATGAAATGGTGCTTCTCACTGCCCGTGTTTTCCCGGGAGATGTTGTGGCCATTGATGGAGAGAAAATCAAGAACAAGCAAAAGCCGATTTACATAGCCCTCAACAAACCGGTTGGCGTTACCTCCACCACCGATGAAACGGACAAGTCCAATATCATCCGTTTCATGAACCATCCCAAACGCATTTTCCCCGTAGGCCGTCTGGACAAGGATTCGGAGGGATTGATTTTGCTCACCAATGATGGCGATATTGTCAACAAGATTTTGCGTGCAGGCAACAACAACGAAAAGGAATATGTTGTGTCAGTAGACAAGGAACTCACACCAGAAATGATACGTCAGATGGGCAGTGGTGTGAAAATTTTGGGAGAACGCACCAAGCCTTGTTATATCAGGCAAGAAGCTCCAAGAAAATTTCGCATCATCCTGAAACAAGGGCTGAACCGGCAGATCAGGAGAATGTGCGCAGAGTTTGGCTATAAGGTAAAAGACCTCAAACGCATCCGCATCATGCACATCCAGTTGGGCAACCTGGCAGTTGGCAAATGGAGATACCTTACTCCTGCAGAGGTTGAGCAGTTGGATCGGTTGCTGGAGAAGGCGTACAACTGAGTGTTGTTCCAGCGCAAAAAATTACCGTAAAATTGTCACATACCCTGCAACTTTCTTTCTTCCATTCTTTGGATCGATGACGTAGTAATAGGTTCCTGCAGGAACAGCCTGGCCTTTGTATGTGGCGTTCCAAGGTTGGGTATATCCCGTATCCCTGAACACCAGCTGACCTGTTGTTGAATAAATTTCCACCACACATCCTTCATACTGATCGAGGTATTTGATTTCCCAAGTGTCGTTGATGCCATCGCCGTTTGGTGTGAAGGTATTGGGTGGTTTAGGCATGGCCAGTGATACGATGAAGAGTGTATCATGGCTGATGCAGTCGCCTCTTCCTTTTACGGCGAGGTAGTAGTAGGTATCTTCTTTTGGTTTGATGATGGTGGGTTGCAGGATGGTGGTATCGCTGAGGTAGATGGACGGTGTCCAGGTGTAGGAGATGATTCTTCCTGTTGCAGTGGCTTTTGTTTTTTTCTGTCCATCATCAAGGACGAAGAGGTCTGGTCCTGCAGAGATGACAGGATAAGCAAATACTTCGATTTGTTTTTTGATGGTATCGGTATAACACCCCAGGTCTGTTTGAGCGAAGAAGGTGATGGTATTGATGGAGGCTGTGGTGTAGCGGTGTGCAGGGTTTTGTAGAGTTGCTGTTGCTGCGTCCCCGAAGTTCCAGAACCATTTGTTGAAGACACCATTTTTTGTTTTGCTGCTGTCTGTAAAGCGTAGGATGTTTCCCAGACAGAGGGAGTCTTCGGAAGCGAAGCCTGCCTTGGGTTGCTCGTACACCGTTACCAGTTGTTGGGTCAGGGAGTCTTTGCAGTTTTTGTTGCTGGTAACGATGAGCTGCACATTGTAGGGCCCTGTTGCACTGTAATTGTGGAGGCCATTTTTTACCACAGCAGGATTGCTGTTGCGTGGATTACCGAAGTTCCATCGGTAGGTCAGGAGGTTATCGGTACCATCGGGGATGGTGGTATTGTTGTTGAACAGGGCCCTTCCTTCAGGCAGACAGACGTTGGGCAGATCGAAGGCTGGCCTTGGCAACGCAAACACATCAAGGGGGATGTTTTTTGGCTGGCTCACACAACCACTATCCGAAGTAACAACAAGGGAGATGGTGTATTTTCCATACACGGCAAAGGCATGCGGCACAGGATTACCATTGAGGGCATTGACAGGTGTTGTTGCATCCCCAAAGTTCCATACCCATTTGGCAAGCTTGCCAACGGCAGTGGTTGCGGTGCTGGTAAAGCTGATGGGGTTCTTCTCACAGTTGAGGGTTGATATGGTAAAGTCTGCTGTGGGCAAGGGCCATACGGTGATGTTGCGGGAAGCAGAGTCTTTGCAAACGCTTGCTGAAGAACTGTAAACATATTTAATCATATGCGTTCCCACACCTGCAGCAGCCGGATCAAAAAGGCCAGTATTGCTGACCCCCTTTCCTGCAAAAACAAATGTTCCCGGCACAATGGGATCAAATGATGTTTGCGTGATCTGTCTTGGCACAGCATCAAGACAGATGCCCGGCATGGGAGTAAAACCTACCCTGGGGCTGGCATTGACGGTGATTGTTTTGGTGATGGCCTTGCTGCAGGAGGAAGCATTTCCGGAGAAGGCCCTGAGGGTTACGCCAAATGATTTTGTGAGGGGCGACTGGAAGTCGGTATACCGGAAGGCATAGACCTTGCCAACGAAAGGGTTCTCATCAATGGTTTTCAATGCAGGATTGTTGAGGTCCCAGTAGATCTCCAGTCTTGTGACGTTATCAAAATCAATGGTAGATCGGTTGACGATTCTTACGGAGTCGTTGCCACAGAGCGAGTCTGGCGCAAGGATGTCAAAGGCCGGTGTTGGGTTGGTGCCAAAAACTTTAAACGATTGGCTGATGGAATCGCTGCAACCCCTTGACTCAACCACCAGCTTCACCAGGTACTGCCCTGTGGCATTGTACTTTATCGAAGGATCTTTTTCTGTAGTATTGGCTGCTGTAAAGGTTGGGCCATTGGCAACAGGCGGATTGCCTGTGTTGAAGGCCCACTTGTATGAAAACCCGGTAAAGCCATCGGGGCTTTTGGTGCTGTCAATGAATTTTGCTTTTGCATCATCGAGACAAACTTCTGGGACGACAAAACCCGGAACAGGCAATGGGTTCACGACAAAGCTGTTGAGCCTGAAGGTATCACTGACGCAACCTGTTTGGGACTCCGCCACGAGCCGCACATTTTTGGCCCCGAAGCTAGAATAAGGACTGACCTGATCACCGTTGTTTGTATACTCTTTGAACCCAGCCCCATTGTCGAGGTTCCATCTCCACTTTACAATAGTGCCGGACTGGATGGTGGAAGCGTCTTTGAAAGTGATATTGGTATTGATGCAGGTGATGCTCGGCACCGTATAGGCGGGCAGCGGTTTGGATGACAACTTAACTGTTTTTGTGACATCATCAGAGAAGCATCCTCGTGGGGAACCCACCTTGAGTTTGACGGGGACATCACCCGCAAGTCCGAGCACCACTGGTGGAATCAGTGCACTGTTGGTATCGAGTTTTTTTCCATTGCCAAAATCCCATACCCACCGCACACCGGCACTGGCGGGCGTTGTGAAGGATACACCATCCTGAGCGCAACCATTGGTAGATAGCTGAAAATCGGCAAGCGGCTGATCGATGAAGAGCCTGATGCTGTCCACAGCCGTGCCACAACCAGCCCCTGATGTGGTGATGGTATACATCCCTGTATCCTTAGACTGGTAGGGATTGATGATCAGCATGGAACTGTCGCTGCTGAAACCATTGGGCCCCGTCCAGCGATAGGTGTCTGCACTGAAATTCTTGGCATTGATCCTGGTATTGCTCCTGTTGCAAAGTGTGATGCTATCACTCAATTCTTTTGTTGAATCTTCCTGGTTCTTGAGCACAATGGTATTGCTGCTGAAATCTGAGAAGAAGCCATACCGGGTGGTACCTGTGGGGCTTCCATGGATGATGCCAACATGGAATTTACCGTTGGGGTTTTCCACCGTCACTGTCTGTCCTGCACCGGCCACATTTGTAGGTATGGTAATCCTTGATGCCAACCATTTTCCTCCTGTTCCCGGGATGGCTTGAAATTGTGATGCGTCAATCAGTGTTGAAGACCCATTCAATTTGAAACTGTTGATGATGTCTGACGGTGAAATGACATTCACATAAAATGCATCTGTTGAGGTTGCCCTTGTAACATTGACAGATGTGGAGCCTGTACACCTGATAGGAGGAATGACGGCACCTCCCACTTCACACCCAAAACCCGTGATGTGAAATACATGGGTTGGCTTATCGGATTCTATATAACAAGAAACATCCGTCAGCTTGCCCGTGTAGTATTCCCCAGCATTGATGGTGCCAACATTGTTGCCGTTGATTTTAATGGTTGTTGCATTGCTTGTGGCATATACATAGTAGTGGTCTGGGGTGCTGTTCAGGTATCCTTTGACAACGATGAACTCATTTCCTGCAAGATCATCCGGCAGCAATTGGTCGCCCGCTGTGTCAGAACAGCCTTGGCTGGGTAGAGCAATGGAATCATCTTTTGTGGATATGGCAATGGGCTTGTTTGAAACCACGGTTGTTCCACCTGGTTTCAAAGACCCTACGTTGCTTGTAGAGCTACACACATAGGTCTCTCCTCGGTTGAGTACGATGGTAAAAGGCCCGGCCCTTCCAATCAGTGCATTTTTGGGGCTGATGGTGATGTTCGTATTGTCTTCAGTGGCAACAATGATAAAATCTGTTGTATAGGTTGTATTTGGCGCTATTCTGTTGTTGAAATCCATCTGTAAAGGGATGGTGAACTTTTTCCCCAGGGCATTTTTGCCTTTTAGGGCATAGATATCACCATTGTTGTTATGGGCAATATCATAATAACAGGCAATGGGAACAGTTGCCGTGATCAACAGACCTCTTTGATATACAGTGTTGGGTAGCCCATTTTCAATGATTCCAATAAATGGGGTGAGGTCTACAGACTGGGAACTGTTGGCGGCAATGTTTATTGAAATGGGTATGAACCCTGCATTGGCGGGGATGGAAATTGTGACGGTTGCAGCAAGCTTGGAGGCCGCCATCCTAAGGAAAATCGGCCTGTCTCCATGGGCCTGTTGCAGGTCGGGTGCTGCAAACCAGAACTGGGTATCTGCCTGTGAATAGCCCTTGATGGAGCCAATATAGAGCAGGACTGTTATGATGATTTTACCTGAGATCTTCATATTCGGAAAAGTAAGATACATTAAGATTTGATTTTTATGGTTTTTCGACTGATTTCATTAACTTGTTCTCCCAATAACCAAAGCAATATGAGTATTTTCCAAAATGCTTCCTTTCTAAGTATGCGCAGATTGATGGTGGTTTTTTTGCTTTCATCAACCATTTCTTGTGTCAGTGCCCAAAATGAATCACCGATTGGTCGCTGGGATCTGATGGTGGATTTAGGTGATAAAGTGGTACCATCATGGCTTGAGGTAAAGCTTTCTGGCATCAAGACCCTTGTGGGTTATTTTGTTGCCGAAGGGGGCAGTGCAAGGCCCATATCCAAAGTGAATTTTGTTGATGGTAAAATCAGCTTCAGCATACCTCCACAGTGGGAAGATACCGATAAGGACATGGCTTTTGAAGCAGTACTAAAGGACGATAAATTGACTGGAACCATCTTAAGCAGCAAGGGACAGCGGCAAACGCTTATCGGAGAAAGGGCTCCTTTGCTCAAAAGAACGTCACCCGTGACCTGGGGTGAACCCATTAACATTTTCAACGGATTAAACCTTGATGGCTGGCATGCGTCTAAAAAGAAAAATCAGTGGGTTGCAGAAAACGGCATCATGAAAAGCCCCCAATCAGGCGCCAATATCATCACCGATCAGAAATTCAATGATTTTATATTGCATATTGAGTTCAGGTATCCTGAAGGCAGCAACAGTGGCGTTTACCTGAGGGGTAGGTATGAGATTCAAGTGGAGGATAGCAGGGGACAAGAACCCTCCTCAACCTTTTTCGGAGGCATTTATGGGTTCATCACACCCAATGAAATGGCCGCAAAAGCACCAGGAGAGTGGCAGACCTACGATATAACACTGGTTGGAAGAAGGGTGACGGTTGTGGCGAATGGAAAAAAGATCATCACCGACCAGATCATTCCCGGCATCACCGGTGGGGCCTTGGACAGCAAGGAAGGCGAACCCGGACCCATCATGTTGCAAGGAGATCATGGACCGATTGAATACAGGAATATCATCATCACTCCTGCGAAATAATATTAACGACAATTTGCTGAAATGCTGATACGTAAATTTTTACTTCCCCTGATTTTTGCCTTTGCTTTTACATCGATAAATGGGCAGATCAATGTTACCGTGAGTGATTATTGTCCGGGTACGTCCAGGGACTTTTCCACATCCTTTGGAACACTCGCACCTGGAGTTACCTTTACCTGGACGGTTGCAGGCGCTATCAACGTAAAAAACCATACCCCCCAACCAACGGCTTCGCCTACCGTAACCCAAAACATAGGGCTGGTAAACTCTGCTGGTAATGGGCGATTGGTCTTAAGGGTAACTGCATCGGATGCAAAAATTTATAACCTTACCATTGATATTCTCGCACTTCCTTTTATTAATAACAAAAGTACCTGGAGTACTTATGCCAATGGATGCGGCAGCATCAACTTTAATGTAGGTGTTTCTGGAGCATTGCAAACAACAGGAGGGTTCAGTTGGATAAGGAATACCATTTGGGGTAGTCCGGAAGCAAGAGGAAACTCTCAGAACATCACAGATAATATTATTGACACCACTGGATCTGTTGCCAATATTCCTTTTATTATTTCAATGTATTCAGCCATTGGTTGTCTTGTGCAGGATACGCTGACGTATAAAATAAATCCTACGCCAGTCATTACTGAATTCAATATATATGACACTATTTGTAGTGATGTAGGCATCAAGGCTTTCATCCCCAAAACCCAGATCAGCAGTGGTGTTAACATGATTTGGGCTGTCCCATTTGCAGCCGGGCTGTCAGGGATAACTGCCGGAACCTATCAAGTTACCAATCCAGTGTCTAAGTTGGGTAACTTTAACCAACAGAAGATTATCAATTCGACAGCACTTCCTATCAGTGTAACGTACAGCCTGACACCCATTTACCCCTATATCCTCACAAGCAATACTGCCTACTGTGCGGCTACTTCTTCCATTCAGTATACTGTTACTGTAAACCCCAGGCCACAGTTGCTGGCAACCCAGACAACAGTGGCATGCAGTGGAACTCCTTTCCGGTATTCTCCACCTGTGGGTGTTTCAGGGAGTACCATCATCCCAGCCAGTACTGTTTATACCTGGTCAGCGCCGCAGTACAGTGATACAGCATTGTTGAAGGGTGGATCTGGGCTGAACAAGGCAGCTGGCGAATATGTGGATGCCCCTGTTTCGCAAATTTTAACCAACCGTGGTTTGGTGCCACAATTCGCGACATATAATATTTTTGCAAAAGCAGGAAATTGTGAGTCTTCCCAGCCTTTTGATCTTGTTGTGACAGTTTTCCCAACGCCAAAGGTCACGCCCCCATCTGATACACTTCAGATATGCAGCGGATCGCTGCCCATATTCAGTTCACTCACACCCACCCCAACAGGGACAGGGATGGTTACTTTTTATAACTGGACAACGCCACAGTTACAACCTGCCGGATCGCTTGCAGGGACAGGTGTTTCTGCCCAATCCAACCAGACTGTTTTTGCTCCCTCCCTCACCAACTTGCGGACAACAACCTCTTTTGCGAGCTATGTGGTAACACCTAGCACTGTTTATAACATTGCACCCAGCCCTACCACCACTTGTGCAGGCCCTGCCTTCAAGATTGTGATGAGGGTAAATCCTGTGGTTGCTATAGGAACACAAACCCTTGTTGCCTGCAGCAATGATAATTTCATCTCTACCCCCAACCCTGTTCCTCAAGGCACTACATATACCTGGAGTTCTCCTACACTTGCTACAGGCCTTATTTTGAATGATGGAGAAAGGAATATCAATCTTTTGGGAGATACAGCCATCACTGGAAATTTGAATTTTACTGGTGTAAGTACCGGTGCAAATGCCTCATTCACCGTTGTCCCCAAAAGTGGTAATTGCATAGGAAATCCTTTCAGTTTGGTGGTTACCGTAAGGCCTTTGCCGGTGGTGTCAACTGCATCAAGGATTGCCTGCAGTGGGGCACAGTTTTCCACTTCTCCAACCAGTAATCTTACTGGGATCACCACATCATATACCTGGGGATTGCCTGTGGTTGTTCCAGCCAATGCACTGGTGGGCGCTTCTGCCAATACCTCTCCAGTACAAAGCATAACACAAAATTTGTTGGATGTTTCCAACAATATTTCACAGGCCACCTATACTGTTACGCCGATTGCACAGGGTTGTCCGGGTAAGCCTTTCACTTTTGTGGCGACAGTGAATCCAACGCCTACTATTTTGAACAAGGATACCACTATTTGTCCGGGGAATCCATTTTCAATGAATCCATCTCCCTTGCCCTTTATCACCACCTATACCTGGGATGCTCCGGTATTCAATATACCCAATGCCGTACTCGGTGGCCGTTCGCAAACCACGCCAGTGCCCAGTTTCAGTCAGGTATTGACCAATACTACCAATTCCATTGATGTGATGTCCACCTACAAGATGACGCCGAGGTTTGGTGATTGTGTGGGAAAGCCATTTTCGATTGTGGTAACAGTGAAGGCATCCCCCTATATTACAGACACCTTGGTTTCAACAGTTTGTAGCGGAAGTCCATTCACTGTGGCCATGCCCAGCAATCTTCCTTCAGGATCATTGTATAAATGGGTAGAACCTACTTACAGCAATGGAATAACAGGAGGCTCTCCGCAAAATGCATTACAGGACTTGATCAGCCAGACCCTTAGGAATACCAACAGTGATACAACCACCGGGCGTGCCTTTTACAGTGTCACACCTGTTGCCAACGGCTGTGTAGGCAGTACTTTTGTTGTACAGGTGAATGTGAAAGCCAACTCTGCAACATTGACCAGCCCCTTGAACCTGCCTGCGATATGTAGTGGAACCACTTTGAATTATGTGCCGACCAGCAATTTTCCTGGAACGGCCTTTATTTGGGTAAGGGATGGGATACCAGGGCTTCAAAATCCTGCTACATCTGGCTATGCTGATATCAGTGAATTGCTCATAGACTCCATAGGAGATCCGATTACGGTCAACTACCGGTTTTCATTGCTTTACAATGGATGTTTGAATGCAAAAACGCAAATTGTTTCTGTAGTTGTTAATCCGCAGCCTATTCTTACCAGCCCCATCAAGCCTACGCCTATTTGTTCTGAGAACCTTTTTAATTATACGCCTGTCAGCAGCACCAGGGATGTGAGTTTCAGTTGGTCCAGGTCTTATGTTGTGGGGGTAACGGAACCATTGACACAGGGCTTCAACAGCATCAGCGAAAAGCTCACCAATACCACTTTCAATACGGTGCAGGTTCCCTATGTATTTACAATGACGGCAAATGGATGTACCAACCAGCAAACTGTTTATGAGGTGGTCAATCCTGTACTTACCTTGAATGACCAGACAACCCCTGTTTGCAGTGGCACCAATTTCAACATCAACCCACCCAACAGTGTGGGTGCTGTTTTCCTATGGAGCAGGCCCAGTCTGGGCGTTGGATTGATTGGCGGAACTGAAAACACCATCATCCCAGCAACCAATGTCACAGGAAGTCTCAAGAACCTCACCGATTTTCCATCAGTTGCCGAGTATAGCCTTACGCCAATCATTCCAGGAGCCAGTTCAGGAGGGTGTTTGGGCAATCCATTCAAGTTGAGTGTGGTTGTGAATCCTATCCCTGTGTTGAGCAGTCCTAAATCATTGCCTGATATATGCAGTGGCACACCATTTACCTATATCCCAACCAGCAAGACACCAGGTACCATATTTACCTGGACCAGGGACAATATAGCAGGACTGAGCAACCTGTCTTCAAGAGGAAGTTTTCTAATTGATGAAACCCTGCTGGATACTACCATCAATCCAGTCAAGGTTACCTATAACTACAGGACCACTTTCAATGGATGTACAGACAGTACTCAGTTTGTAACCTTCATCGTTAATCCTGCACCCATTGTGCCAGACCAGAAGATTACCATTTGCAGTGGAAGCCAGTTCAGCCTGCCTGTTGATCTTGAGCCAATGCGCACTACCTATACCTGGGAGGCTCCAACCATTTTGCCATCAGGATCATTGAGCAGCTTCACCCGGAAAACTGCTCCGCAAACCCTGGTATATGATACGCTGAACAGCGGCATCAACTCCAATGCACTGGCGGTGTATACCATCATTCCTTCTAATCCGGTCTGTGCACTCAAACCATTCAATGTATTTGTTACTGTTAAGCCCATTGCTAAAATTGGCGATCAGAATACCAACAGTTGTAATGGCAAACAGATCATATTCAGCCCATCAGGTGTGCCCAGCAATACCCTTTACAAATGGAAATTCAATGAAGTGAATCCTTCGTTTGCATTGGGCGGATACACTTCCAATGATACCGCTTATAGGTCAAGTATAGCGCAAACCTTGTCCAATTCTGGCAACAGCATTGTATATGCTGGTTATCAGGTCCAGACAAGCACCAATGGCTGTGTGGGTAATCCTTTCCAGTTGAGGGTTGCCGTCAATCCAACCCCAAGGGTAAAGCTCACAGGGCCTTCTAATGTTTGCATTAATGCCAATGATACCTTGAACCTCAGTTTTACCGGAACAGGCCCATGGTCCATCAGTTATATTGACAACAAGGATGGCTTCCTTACACAGGTTGGAGGCTTTTCAAAACCCAATTCAATTTTTGTTCAATCCAATCTCCCTAAAGATTCAGTATACCGGATGACCATCATGAATGTAAGTGATGCGTATTGCTCCAGTGATACAAGCTCATCTCCAAATGGGGTTGCCAGCATTGTTCAGCGATTGAACAAATTGCCATTGAATACCATCAATGCGCCCAATGGAACCCTTATCTGTATTGGACAGTTCCAACCCATGTTTATCTCGCCACTGGCCAAGGTGTACCAATGGTACAGGAATGATACCCTGATCAACAATGCCAACAGTGTCAATTTCAACGCCTACATGGAGGGTAAGTATTCCGCAATGGTGATTGATTCATTGGGTTGTAGCAACATGACCGTCAACAGCATCAGGATGGCAGACCTGAAAACGTTTGGCATTTCATTCTCCAATGATCCTGTCAATTGTATCAATACGGTAAAACAATTCGTCAATTATTCTGATACTTCATCCGTCAGAAACATCACCTGGAAATGGAATTTCAATGGAGAAGATTCCTCCAAGTTATACAATGCAACAACAATGTTTAAGAGGGGAGGATTGAAGAAAATCACCCTTTCGGCAAGTGTGCCTTCTTGTACCTATTCCATTTCAAAGGACAGCCTGATCGTGATTGCTGAGCCCATCCGTGCTGCGAAACTGGAAACGGTGAGTACAAACTCAGCCAGGCCTATTCAGCTCAAGGCCAGAACGTTTGAGGGCATCAATTATGCGTATGATTGGCAACCTTCGTGGGGGCTTAATTTCTACAGAATAAACAATCCTGTTTTCACGTACAACCAAACCCAGTCGTATTACATTAAAATGACTTCGCCTGCAGGATGTATAACCGTAGACACCATCAAGGTGCTGGTATTTGATTCAGCACTGGTGAATATTTTTGTGCCCAAGTCCTTCACTCCAAACGGAGATGGCGTAAATGATGTGCTCTATCCTTATATCGCAGGGATGAAATCTTTGACCTACATGAAGATTTTCAATAAATTCGGAAAACTGGTTTACGAAACCCGAACAACTGCAGAAGGATGGAACGGAATGAGTTTTGGAAGGCAACAACCGATGGATGCTTACCTCTGGATAGCAGAGGGAATTGATATCAATGGAAACAAGGTTCAACAAACTGGTAGCGTATTGTTAATGCGATGACATGAAAAAATCAAGTAAGTATATAAGATGTATATGCATTGGGTTTGCTTTGATGGCATGCCTTCCTGCTGGATTGCTGGCGCAAGAACCGAATTTTTCTCAGTTCATTGCCTCTCCCTTGTCCATCAACCCTGCCTTGGCAGGATCAAGTGATGCAGACTGGCGAGCGGTCAGCAATATCAGGCGCCAATGGATAGGAAACATATCCCCTTACAGCACCCAAACCATTTCGATTGATGGAAAATTGAGAACACTCGAAGACCAAAGTTATTTTGGCCTGGGAGGAATGGTGCTTTCAGAAAAAGCCATGGACGGATTGTACAAAAGCAATTTTATCAACCTGAATGCAAGCTACCATCAGGCACTGGATGATAATGGAAATGGCATTTCTGTTGCATTGGGCGTAGTCAATAACAGCACCAGGGTGGATCTTGGCGGGTTGACATTTGACCAACAGCTTTCAAGCAGGGGATTCAATCAGGCCTTGCCCATAACAGAAATGAATCTTGGAAATTCAACTTCGTTCACCTCAGCAACTGCAGGTCTTTTGTACACCTATGATGCTGAGTTTTCTTTTTTGAATATTGGCATTTCCGGTTACCGGTTTGTCAAAACCAAGCGGAGCCTGATGAACGATCCCACAAAAAAGATTTCTCCAAGATACAGCGCCCATGCAGATTTTGGAGCAGCCATCAATGAGGTCATCAGCGCTAATTTTAGTGCTTTACACCTTATTCAGGATGGCATGTCCGTCACTTCACTGGGGGCCATCATGGGAATTCAACACGGTGCCAGCGGATTTGAGGAGAATAAGGTAAGGATGATCAACCTTGGTCTTTATTACCGCGTAAACGATGCCATAACCCCTTATGTGGGCTATGTCTTCAATGGGTTCCAGTTTGGATTGAGTTATGATGTGAGTGCTACCACTTCGAAAACAGGATCGGTCAATTATAGATCCGTAGAGCTCTCTTTCATGTATAAGAAGTATCTTCCTACCTACCGCAGAAAAATTGGACGGTACAATTCGCCTTATTGATTCATTGTATTACCCTTCAAACCAAGTTATGAAAAAAGCATGCCAGGTCTTTTCGGTATTGACATTTTGTCTTTTTTCACTTGCGTCAATTGCGCAGGAGAAGCGGCCCAATATCCTGGTTATCTTTTCTGACGACCATACCGAGCAGGCCATCAGTGCATATGGAAGCAAGTTGATGCAAACGCCCAATATTGATCGGATTGCAAAAGAAGGGGCCTTGTTCAAAAATGTATTTGTGACCAATTCAATCTGTGCCCCGAGCCGAGCGGTGCTCCTGACAGGAAAATACAGCCATGTCAATGGTTTGCGTGACAACAGTCCGCGCCGTGCATTTGATTCCAACCAGCAACAGATCCAACGCGTGCTTTCCCAATACAATTACCAGACAGCCTGGATTGGAAAATGGCATCTTAATACCCTCCCAGGTGGATTTGATTTCTGGAGGGTATTGCCAGACCAGGGGAACTATTTTCAACCAGATTTTGTGCACATGAACAAGGACACGGTGAGGCACAAAGGATATGTTACCAACCTGATCAGTGACTTTGCTTTGGAATGGTTGGATGGCCGCGACAAACAGAAACCATTTTTCATGGTGGTGGGAGAAAAGGCAACACATAGGAACTGGATGCCTGATCCACAAGACCTTGCAGAGTTTGAAAACAGGGAATTTGCCTTTCCCGCCAATTTCAATGATGATTATAAGGGAAGAAGAGCAGCAGCAGACCAAGACATGACGATTGACAAAACCATGGTATTGCGTGATGACCTCAAAATGGGAGTCGATTATACCAGGCCGGGCATGTTTGGCCGGATGTCTCCTGAGGAGAAAGCTGTTTACAAAAATTATTACGACAAGGCCGAGCTTGAATACAAAAAGGTAAAGGATGATAGTGTTGCCCTGCTCAAATGGAAATACCAGCGCTACCTCAGGGACTATCTCGCTACTGCACGATCAATGGACAGGAATATTGGCCGGATACTGAATTATCTTGATTCAACAGGGCTTTCACAAAACACCATCGTTATTTACACTTCAGACCAGGGATTTTACATGGGTGAGCATGGTTGGTTTGACAAGCGCTTCATGTATGAGGAAAGCCTGCGCACGCCCTTTGTGATGAAATATCCCGGAAAGGTCAAACCTGGAACCGTTGTAGATGGCATGGTGGTTAACATTGATTTTGCACCAAGCATCATCGACATGGCAGGTGCAAAGGTACCCGAAGACATACAGGGCAAAAGTTTTGCGCCATTGCTGGCTGAAAAACCCAATACGAAGGATTGGAGAAAGGCCATGTTTTATCACTATTATGAATTTCCCCAGCCCCACCATGTTGCCCCTCATTTTGGCGTGCGCACAGAACGGTATAAATTGATCCGCTTTTATGGCCCTTACGATACATGGGAGCTGTTCGACCTTAAAAATGATCGTCAAGAGCTACACAACTTGATTGATGACCCCAAAATGAAGGGGATGATCACTGACCTGAAAGGGCAATTGAAATCACTTATTCTTGAGTATAAGGATGAGGAAGCCCTGAAAGTGTTCAATGATAGCAAGTAGCCAAAGTGGATGATTGAACAAGTTAATTGATCGTTGTTGCATATTAGTAGTAATGCTACCTTTAAAAGTAGCTATATTGCATTTGCAACTACCATGAGCTCCAAAACACCACCTACACAAAGCAAGAGCATAACTACGCTCCCTTTAGTCAATGAGGCCTTACCTCAAACCGATGGCTATGGCCGTGTTCGGGAAATCTTGAGCAATCTCGGCGACAGTGCATGGTCGCATGATTTCAGGACAGAAACTACCTGGTTCTCTTCACAACACAATCCGTTTGTTGGTTTTATTCCTGCTGATCTTAAGGCTACTCAGGCAGACAATATCTGGAAGGGAAGCACCCATCCTGATGACCGTCACCTGCTAAACGAGAACGATCATGCTTACAAGAACATGAAGCAGGAGCGCCATGCCTTGGAATACAGGATTTTTGACGACAAGGGAAAGATGCACTGGGTGTTGGACAGGGGTGTGGTGGTAGAGAAGGATGAACAAGGAAAGCCTGTTCTAGTGGTCGGAACCCATGTTGATATCACAACCACAAAGGAACTGCAGCAAAAGATTTCCTCTCTCTTGGACCAGCAGCACAAGGAAATTGTAAAGGCTGTCATTGAACGAACTGAACTGGACAGGAAAGAGATTGCCAGTATTTTGCATGAAAATGTCAATCAAATCCTTACTGCAGGCAGGATGATGCTTGAATTTTTACCGGTCATGGACAAGGCGATAGGAGAGTTTACAGAAAAAGTAAAACAGATCATGTACAGTGCCGTTGACGAAGTCAACAAGATTTGCAATGACATCAATCCGGATTCACTGCTCCATATTCCTTTGACAGACCTGGTAGCAGACCTGGTCAATCGGTTGAACAAAGGGAAAACAATATCCATCATTTTTGATCACAGCGGCTTTTCCCCCACCAAGAAAAAGAACAAGGACCATGAGTTGACCATCCTGAGGGCCATACAGGAATGTATGCAAGCCATTGTTCATGAGTCTGCTGCGCAGTTCGCAACCATTCGTCTTGAAAGCAACAATGATTTCATGATGCTTGAGGTATTTTGCGATGATAAAAAACTAAATATCAATCTCTTGTCTGCCAATCTCCGCATTAAAAATATTGTCAATCGCTGTGATCTTTTTGGTGGTACTTTTCACCTGGAAAAAAATAAAAACGAGGGCGTTTTATTCAAGGCGTTGATACCTGTTTGATATCAGTCATTGACTTTCAGAAATAATGTAATGGCCCAGTAATCTATTCATTCTAAAATCTAAATAAGATCACTTATTGAAAGTATATTTTACCTTCTAGAATGATCAAGCATTACTTGATTTCCTCAAACTCCAGGTAGTCATCATCACTCGCCTTACTATTTTTTTGGACCGGTGAAGGCTTGGCCTGTTGGTGTTGATGGGGTTGTTGCGCCTGTTGTTGGTATGCTTGTTGTTCCCTTACGCTGTCAAATTGTTTTTTCACCTGCCTGGTTGTTTTCACCACAGGAATGAGAAAGTTGACAATAAACCGGTAGGCAAAATAGATGGTAAAGGCAAGGAGGATGTATCTCAACATGATGCAAAATTAGTAAAATATGAAACGCTTAACAAACAACAGGATCAATGCCAGGTTAAATGTTGGGCTTTGGAATTGACATGAAACCTGCTGTAACGTCATCATATTTTACTGCTCCCAACGCATTTTTTCCTTTATCGCCATCACTTTTTGAAGGCATTGCCCAGCTTATCAGCTATTTTGTCCATCAGGTTGCCAATACCCTTTTGCACTTTTTCGCTTTCCATGAACCGGGAAAGAATGCTTGCCCAGAAATGCGTACGTGCTTTTTTTTCGCCAAAAACGGAGTTGAGGGTCATGTTGAAATAATTTCCTTTCAGGTTCATCAGGCTTTCGTCCATTTTGTTTTCCAGCGCCTTTTGTTTGTCGTGCAACTCCCTGATAGATATGTTCAGTGCCTGAATACTGCGAATGGGTTTGCTCATGTTAGTAGTCTTCATCCTCTTCCTCCTGTGTTGATGTATGAATGAACAGGCGGATCAGGGGGTTAAGAAATAATGGTTTTCTGAACAGGACGGAAAGAAAAATGATCAGCAGAAAAACGCCGCCTCCACAAAGAAATCCCAGTGTGGCACTTCCCAGCGAATTGGCCATGAACCAGGAAAAAGCGATGACAAGGAAGAGCAGGAAGAAAAGTACCATGAAACTGATCAGCGCAATCAAGATCAGCATGCTCAGGGTCCTGGAAAGACTCCTGACCGAAGTCAGTTTGAGCAACTGCAGCCTGGTTTCAAGGTATTCCGTGAGCAGTTTCCTGTTTTCGTTGTAAAAGTCTTTGAGGTTTTCTGGGGAAGGCATGGGGTTGAGGGGTTTGGGGTGTAAGGGTTTAGGGGTTTAGGGGTTGAATTTATTAATCGTTAAAGTTATCTCATTAATACCATCGACACATGACCTTCGTCATCACCTCAACTGATTGATTCCACCCTCATTCCCCAAACCTCTACACCCCTAAACCTCTACACCTTCACCCCCTACACCCCTAAACCTCTACCCCCTCATTCCCCAAACCTCTAAACCCCTACACCTTCAACCCCTCAACCCCTCAACCCCTACACCCCT
This sequence comes from Chitinophagaceae bacterium, assembly GCA_947442625.1. GTDB lineage: Bacteria > Bacteroidota > Bacteroidia > Chitinophagales > Chitinophagaceae > Pollutibacter. The sequence continues at coordinate 4,248 of CANEWJ010000004.1, read as the reverse complement.
AAACCTCTACCCCCCTACACTCCTAAACCTCTACACCCCTACACCCTAAACCCCTAAACCTCTACAATTTGGTCATTTCCCCCCAAACCCCTATCTTTGCTTCGGAAACATGAAACAGATGAAGGGAACGGTGCCGTTCCCTTCTTTATTTCACAGAAGATGGCAACAGAAGAAAAAACAGTTCAGGTTAAGGCATTGGCCGAAAAATTGCTCGAAGATGAGCCCCAATACTTTTTGGTGAGGGTTAATGTTCGCCCTATCAACAATATCAGTGTTTATGTGGATGGTGATGAGGGTGTGACCATTGAAAAATGCGTCAAGCTCAACAGGGCATTGTACAAAGAAATTGTTGAGCAGGAGATTTGCAAGGATGGTGAGTTTGGACTGGAGGTCTCTTCTCCAGGGATTGACGAACCGCTTTTGTTGCGAAGACAGTTTACCAAGAACATTGGCAGGGTTGTTGAATTGGAAATGAAAGATGGCCGTGCATTTGAAGGAAAATTGCTCGCAGCAGACGAAAAAGGCATCGAAGTGGACGAGGAAAAAGGAAAGGGGAAAAAGCTTGAAGTCATCAAACATGTCCTGCTTTTTGATGACATTAAAACGACAACGGTTAAAATTGTATTCTAAAAAATAAAAGACAAGAACACTAAATGGATATTTTATGGCAAGTATCAATCTGATCGAATCTTTCCAGGACTTCAAAGATGCAGAGAACATCGATCGTCCCACGCTCATGAAAGTGCTTGAAGATGTATTCAAGACGCTGCTCCGCAAGAAATATGGATCCGACGAAAGTTTTGACGTAATCGTCAATACTGAAAAAGGTGACCTTGAAATCGTGCGCCACCGCATGATTGTAGAAGATGGTGCAGTTGAAAACCCACTGATGGAGATCGAATACAGTGAAGCTGTGAAGATCGAACCAGATTTTGAAGTTGGGGAAGAACTCTACGAAGAAGTGGACATCATGGATTTTGGCCGCCGTGCCATTCTCGCTGCCAAGCAAACATTGGCAAGCCGCATTGGAGACCTCAAGAAGAACGCTCTTGTAAAAAAATACGGTGATCGTGTTGGAGACATCATCAACGCTGAAGTTTACCAGGTATGGAAAAAAGAAGTCTTGCTCATCGATGAAGATGGCAATGAGTTGATCCTGCCAAAATCTGAGCAGATCCCTTCTGATTATTTCAAAAAAGGAGAAAGCATCCGTTCGGTGATCAAAAAGGTGGAATTGAAAAACAATGCACCTGTGATCATCCTTTCCAGGACCCATCCATCTTTCCTTGCGAAACTGCTTGAAATTGAGGTGCCAGAAATTTTTGATGGTCTCATCGTGATCCGTAAAATCGTTCGTGAGCCGGGAGAGCGCGCCAAGGTGGCTGTTGAAAGCTACGATGACCGCATCGATCCGGTGGGTGCATGTGTGGGCATGAAGGGTAGCCGGATCCATGGCATTGTGCGTGAACTGAAGAATGAAAACATCGATGTAATCAATTTCACCAACAATATTCAATTGCTCATCCAGCGTTCTCTGACACCAGCGAAGATCACCAGGATGAACATTGACAATGAAGGAAAGCGTGCTGAAGTATTTGTATCACCGGACCAGGTTTCATTGGCCATTGGTAAGCGCGGGGTAAACATCAAATTGGCTGAAGACCTTACCGATTTTGATATTGATGTGTACCGCGACAATGAAGGTGAAATGGCTGAATACGATATCGATCTTGATGAATTTAGCGATGAGATTGAAGGATGGATTATTGAAGAATTGAAGCGCATCGGTTGTGACACTGCGCGCAGTGTGTTGGATCTTACTGCAACAGAATTGGAACGCAGGACAGATCTCGAAAAAGAAACCATCGAGGAACTTCGCAATGTTTTGAGGGCAGAATTCGAGAAAGACTAGTCAGTACAGCAAGTAAATAAGAAACAAGCAAAAAAAGCCCAGGAGGATAAATGTCAGAATTAAACACACCCAGGTTAATGGCCGCGGCCAAGGAGTTCAACATCGGTAAGGATACGTTGGTGGACTTTCTTGTCAGTAAGGGATTCAGCAAGGATGACCTAAAGCCAACTTCCAAATTAACGGAAGACATGTATCATTCCCTGCAACAGGAATTCTCTTCTGATAAGGCAGCGAAAGCAAAAAGTGATGCCATTGAAATCCCAAAGGGATCATCAGGCGAGGCGAAGAAAAAGAAGGACGAAGAAGAGATTGTTTTCAAAAAAGATACCAAGAAAAAGGCAGAGCCTGAAGTGGTGGTAGAGCAACCTGCTCCTGCCCCTACACCTGTGCCAGAACCAGTGCCTGTTCCCATTGAAGTGCCGGAAGTGGTGGCAGCAGAAGAACCAGCAGTGGATGCTCCGGCACCCGCTCCTTCAGAAGAAGTGGTCAGTCCTGTTGTGCCTGAAGTGGAGATCACAAAAATCGAGGCCCCTGAATTGCATGGTCCTAAAATTTTGGATAAGATTGACCTTGATGCTATCAATGCGTCTACACGGCCTAAACGCGGTGAAGCCAAGAAGAAAGCAGTTGCAAAACCTGAAGAGAAGGCTCCTGAGGTTGCACCAGTTGTACCTGAAGAAATACTGTCTGTAGAAGCACCAAAACCAGCAGAACCTGATAGGGTTAAAATAGAAGCTCCTGAGCTAGAAGGTCCAAAGATTGTAGGCAGGATTGAACTCAAGCCTGAGATGGATGACAGGAGCCGCAATGCTGATGTGAAAAGAAAACGAATTCGGATTCCGATAGAGAAAAAGGAGCCGGAAAGAACTAAACCATCCATTCAAAAAGGAGGAGCACCTGCAGCACCTCAGCGTCCTTCAGCACCTCGTGCAGGTGGACCTCGCGTGGTCAGGAGAGGAGAAGTAAAGGAGATTGATGAGAAGGAAATCCAAAACAAGATCAAGGAAACACAAGCCAAACTCTCTGGTGGCGGTGGTGGCTCAAAAGCCAAGATAACCAAGTCCAAGCTTCGTCGCCTAAAACGTGAGGAAATCGAAGCTGGTGCAGAAGGAGAAGGGAATGAAAAAATCCAGTTGACTGAATTTATCAGTGTGAGTGAACTGGCCAGTTTGCTGGATGTCAACTTTGCAGAAATCATTGGCAAGTGTATGAGCCTTGGTATCATGGTTTCCATCAACCAAAGGCTTGATGCCGAAGTAATTGAGCTGGTTGCAGGTGAGTTCGGATTCGAAGTGGAATTCATCGACATGGAAAAGCAAATGGAGATGGAAGAGGAAGAAGAAGTTGATGCTCCAGAGCAACTGCTTCCCCGCGCTCCCATCGTTACCATCATGGGTCACGTTGACCACGGTAAAACATCCTTGCTTGACTATATCCGCAACGCAAATGTGGTTGCCGGTGAGGCGGGTGGTATCACCCAGCACATTGGTGCTTACCATGTTGATCTTCCTACCGGAAAATCCATCACCTTCTTGGATACACCTGGTCATGAGGCCTTTACGGCGATGCGTGCCCGTGGTGCCAAGGTCACTGACATTGCTGTTATAGTGATTGCAGCAGATGATGCGGTGATGCCTCAAACAAAAGAGGCCATCAGCCACGCACAAGCGGCGGGTGTACCCATGATTTTTGCAATCAACAAAATAGATAAGGACGGAGCCAACTCCCAGAAGATATACGAACAGCTTGCCGGGATGAATATCCTTGTGGAAGAGTGGGGAGGAAAATTCCAGAGCCAAGAAATCGCTGCCAAATCTGGTTTGAACATTGATAAGCTGCTAGAAAAGATTTTGCTTGAAGCAGAATTGCTCGACTTGAAAGCCAATCCTGAAAGGGAAGCCAGTGGTACCATCATTGAAGCAACGCTCGACAAGGGCCGTGGATATGTGGCCACCATTCTTGTGCAGAACGGAACACTTCAGCAGGGTGACCTGGTGGTGAGTGGTCAGCATTATGGAAGGGTCAAGGCCATGATGAACGAAAGGAACAAGCGTGTAGACGCCATTCCACCTTCATCACCCGTCCTGATTCTTGGTCTGAATGGTGCACCGCAGGCAGGTGAGAAGTTCAAGGTTTACCAAGAGGAGTCTGATGCCAAGGAAATTGCAGGAAGAAGGGCCCAGATCATGCGTGAGCAGGGTATCAGGACCAAGAAACATATTACGCTGGATGAGATTGGCCGCAGGTTGGCACTCGGTAACTTCAAGGAACTCAACATCATCATCAAGGGTGATGTGGATGGATCTGTTGAGGCCTTGAGTGATTCATTGCAGAAG
>CANEWJ010000003.1 GCA_947442625.1 Chitinophagaceae bacterium | reverse complement strand
GCCCCAATCAGCTGCTGGTTGTCTCGTTGATGCAGGCCGATGGAGGGCTCATCCAAAATATAGGTAATGCCCTGTAACTGCGATCCAATCTGGGTTGCCAGCCTGATGCGCTGGGATTCTCCGCCACTCAATGTCCTCGTGGGGCGGCCCAATGAAAGATAACCCAAGCCTACATCCAACAGAAATCCCAAACGGCTGCGAATCTCCTTGAGGATGTCTTTGGCAATCAGGTTTTGCCGGGTATCCATGCGCTTTTCAAGGCTTGCAAACCATTGCTGCAAACCTGAGAGATTCATCTCAGACAGATCAGCAATATGTTTATCGTCAATGCGAAACCACAAACTCTCATTTTTCAATCTTGTTCCATGGCAATCAGTGCAAGGCCTGAGCATCATGTACTTCTCAGCCCATTCGCGGATTGATTCACTGGTACTATCTGTAAACCACCGGACCACCATATTGATGACACCGGGATATTCGCCTTTTTCCAAATGATCGATATCCCCCTGGATTCCATCCTCATTACCAAACAATATAATGTTCATGGCCTTTTCGGACAGCTGTTCTATGGGCAATTTAAGGCTGAACTTATGCTTTTTGGAAAGCTGCTCCACCATCTTGAAATAATAAGAATCCCGCTCTTCACCCAAAGGCAGGATGGCACCATCTGCAATGGAAACAGACCTATCGGGCATCACGGCATTGAGGTCGATGGCATGCTGCTGGCCCAGGCCTTTGCAGGCAGGGCAAGCGCCATAAGGAGAGTTGAATGAAAAAGTATTGGGGGAAGGCTCTTCGTAAGAAATTCCGGTAGTCGCACACATGAGTTTCTTGCTGTACTGGACAACCGAATCATTGTCGTGCACAAGAATAAACAAAAGCCCCTTGCCTATCTGCATGGACTGGTTGATGCTTTGTCCAATCCTGATTTTCATGTCTGGTGTAACGGCAAGCCTGTCTACCACCACCTCAATGTCGTGAACCTTATACCTGTCTACCTGCATCTTGGGCACCAGGTCTTTCAATTCGCCATCCACCCTCACTTTCACAAAACCTTTCTTCCTGGTTTCTTCAAACAATTCACGGTAATGTCCTTTCCTACCCCTCACCATGGGTGCCAGTATGGTAATTTTTTTATTGGCTAATTTTTTGAAAAGGTCAGCAACGATTTCTTCATCCGTAAACTTGACCATTTTCTTGCCCGTATTCATGGAATAAGCATCCCCCGCCCGGGCAAAAAGCAGCCTGAGAAAATCATATACTTCCGTCACCGTTCCAACAGTAGATCTCGGATTTCGATTGGTGGTTTTTTGTTCAATTGAAATAACAGGCGACAAGCCAGAAATCTTGTCTACATCCGGTCTTTCCATTTCCCCCATAAACTGTCTTGCATAGGTGCCAAAGGTTTCCATGTACCGCCTGTGCCCCTCCGCATAAATGGTATCAAAGGCCAAAGAAGATTTACCGCTTCCACTGATTCCAGTGATGACCACCAACTGATGCTTGGGGATGGTGATGTCAATATTTTTCAGGTTATGTGCCCGGGCACCGATTACTTCTATGTTGTCTTTTTTTACCATTGAGTGGGTGGGTTGTGGGTTTAGGGGTTTAGGGAGAACAACTGATCAGTGATATTGTTTCGTTCAAAATTAAAGCAAATCAAGTCAGCGGGCAGGATTTGTCATGATTGAAAAAATACCTATCTTTGCCTAAGTTCTTTATTATTCTTATCCAGAAAGGCAGAGGGATTGGCCCGATGACGCCTTGACAACCTGTTAACCAACAATTAATAAGGTGTCAACTCCAGCTTGCGCAGGCAAGCACAGATAAGTCAGATATTTTCCCTTGACAAGATCAACGCTTTATAGTGAAAACCCATCTGGCCTCAGGTGGGTTTTTTTATGCCCTTTCTGGAAAGCATTGATCATCATGAACAAAACATTACACACATATCATTACAAAGGGGTACTGACCTTGGAGTCTGGAAGAACAATCCAGGATTTCAGGCTGGTTTATACCACCATGGGCGAAATCACAACCAACAAAGACAATGTGGTATGGATATTTCATGCCATGACAGCCAACAGCGATCCTTCTGATTGGTGGGCAGGAATGGTGGGCGAAGGAAAATTCTTTGACCCAAGCAAGTATTTCATCATCTGTGTCAATATGCCAGGCAGTTTTTATGGAAGCGTAAATCCCCTGGACAATAATGAAGAGACTGGCATGCCTTTCCTTCAGGATTTCCCTTTCTTTACGCCAATGGACATGGCAAGGTCCTATGAACAGCTGAGGCTTTCACTCGGAATAGCTGAAATATACATGGGGATTGGCGGATCAATGGGTGGACAGCAGCTGATTGCCTGGGCTTGCCTGCAACCAAGCTTGTTCAAATTCCTTGTTCCCATTGCCACCAATGCACTTCATTCTCCCTGGGGCAAGGCATTCAATGCCTCACAGCGGATGTGCATTGAAGCAGACCCTACCTGGAAAGAAAGAAGTTCCAAAGCAGGAATGGAGGGATTGAAAGTGGCACGATCGGTTGCGCTGATCAGCTACAGGCATTATGACACCTATGGTAAAACACAGGAGGACCTGGACAAGGCGATTGACAATACCAGAAGTGAATCCTACCAAAAATACCAAGGAGAGAAACTGGCCAAGCGCTTCAATGCATTGAGTTATTATATGCTCACCAAAAGCATGGACAGCCATCATTTGGGCAGAGGCCTGCTGGAGGCGGAGGAAATGCTCGAAAAAATCATTTCAAGAACACTGGTCATCGGCATTTCATCAGATTTGCTTTTCCCTGTGTCTGAGCAAATGTTTCTTGCAAAGCATATTCCAGGTGCACAACTGCAGGTGATTGCATCTATTTATGGCCATGATGGATTCCTGATTGAACATGAAAAATTGAATGAACTGCTCAATAGACTGATCAACTGATTCATATAAAATTTAAAACAAATAAAAATGGGTTCTGAAAAAACACTGGTGATTGGAATGTTTGGATTTGGCGTGGTAGGTGAAGGATTGTACAAGGTACTGAAGCAAACCCCTTCCCTCAAGGCCTCCATCAAAAAAGTATGCATCAAGAATACGAGCAAGAAAAGGAATGCGCCTGCATCACTGTTCACTTCCGAAAAAAATGACTTGCTTTTTGATCCTGAAATCAATGTGATTGTTGAAGTAATCAATGATAGCGTAGCGGGATATGAAATTGTAACCACTGCATTGAAAAATGGGAAAGACGTTGTGAGTGCCAGCAAGAAAATGCTTTCAGAGCACCTGCCAGAACTCATCGAACTTCAACACACTACCGGCAGGTCTTTGCTCTATGAGGCATCGGCATGTGCATCCATCCCCGTGATCAGGAACCTGGAGGAATATTACGACAACGATCTTTTACATTCTATCAAGGCCATCGTCAATGGATCAACCAATTTTATCCTTACCAAGATGTTTGAGGAAAAACTGAATTTCAAGGAAGCCTTGTTGCTTGCCCAGCAACTTGGTTTTGCAGAAACAGACCCCACGCTTGACATTGAGGGATATGATGCTGCCAACAAATGGGTACTTCTGCTGGCCCATAGCTATGGCATCATAACAACCATTGACAAAATGCTGTTTAATGGCATCACACAAATCAATGAGCTGGATGCAAAAGTGGCGCAGTCAAGAAACCAATCCATCAAATTGGTTGCACAGGCAAAGAAATTACAAAATGGCACGGTTGCCTCCTTCCTGCTTCCACAGTTTGTAGACCATGCAGACCAATTGTATTTTGTAAAAAATGAATACAATGGCGTGGTGATTGAAAGTGGATTTGCCGACAAGCAATTCTTCTATGGAAAAGGTGCGGGAAGTTTTCCAACGGCCTCAGCGGTATTGAGTGATATTGCAGCTTTAAGATATGGTTACCGGTATGAATACAAGAAACTCAAACAGCAAGTGCCATCAACCCTTTCAGACGATTTCCATTTGAGGATTTACATCAGCTTTGAAGATCTTGCCAATATTCCAAAAGAAGAATTTACTAGCATCGAAGAATGGCATTCTGGCAATGAGAGAAGTTACCTGATTGGCACCATCCCCTTCAAATCCCTTTTGCACAAAGACTGGTGGAAGACCAACAATACTTCCCTGGTGCTGATGCCGGATAACATCATTGAAAATACAGCCCTTACTGAGCTGAAGAAAATGAGCTTGTCGCTGGCGGGGCTGACTGTTTGACAACCTGTGGGTAGCATTGACCTTTATTCCTTACTCATCGCATATACAAGACCGGCAGCAAAATAAAGCAGCGGAGATATCAAGAACTCCACTACCGGAGCAACTGAAGCCCTTATGCCATAAGGGACTGGGGCTATCGTGTACTCGTATACACCTATTAAAAAAAGGTATCCGACCAAAGAGAGATGAATCAGGTGCCAGATGCCGAGAAGCCAGGCAACTCCATTTGCTTTCAATACCAAACAGCCAACAAAATAAACAAATGCAATAGCCATCCAACGCATCAACTGCTTGTTCTCTTGAATGATAATCGGCAACCTTAAAAAAGATTGGTATGAGATTAGTTGCACTACTGTATACGCCAACAAAATAAAGACCATCCCTTTCCAAAATCGCCTGGGAAAACTTAATGTATTAAACATCACTTGCCTTGTTTTTAGTGCCTTGAGACGAAGGCTTAACCCTGTTAACAAAACTCACCCACAACAAAAATGTAAATCCGTAAACAAAAAGATTGAATAGATACTTGTGAGCAAGCTGAAAATGCTGAGGAAATTCCAAATTTACCATGGCCAAAAGTGAGCATCGTAAAACATTTAAAAAAAACAATCCCAGCATACCCACAATGATGTAATTGAACTTTAATACCACTGGCCCATTGAAGCACAAGATGAAGCCTGCGGTCAATACCATCAATTCTACTCCATTACAGGCCTGGTAAATACCAATTACAGCTCGACCTCCTGACTTGTAGACATAGGAATGCGTCACCCATACCTGGTCATTCCCATATGTCTTCAATCTTCTTGTATCCTTTGCCTCAAATTTGTCAGCACCATAAAAAACATTCAGCATCTGTGCAGTTGAACTGCACAGATTTTTGACCACCCATGCATCTGGTATTTCATTCGGAATCAAAAAAAGAATGTAAACTGTCTTCCAAAGAACAAATAAAAATATTGACTTCTTTAAAAAAGAAACAACAGGTTTGGGAAAAGAAGTAAAAATATTGTTGAGGGCCAATGTTTTTCGAAATTTAATTGATACTGGTTCAGTGATAATCTGAAATTTTTCTTCCTGACTTTTCTTTTGCAATACTAAGCTTTATATACATGACAGTTCACAGTTGACTGACCCCTAATATTGGTCAGTTAACAGATACATTTGGGTGCTGTACAAAACTGATATTCAACTCCACTGAATGACTGGGAATTCTACTTGTTAAGCTGACCTGAAGGCCTGTTGTTGGCTCCTTTGCGATTTTGAAGATCATCGCCGAGGTCTTTCCGCGCTTCCTCTGCAAGGGCTTCAAGCTGTGAAACAATTTCAGGATAGTAACCCTTCACATCGTATTCTTCACCCGGATCCCTTCTGAGGTCGTAGAGCGCCTTGTACACCATCACATTTTCAGGGGTTGGGCCAGGAAAACCATTGAATCCAGGTGAAGCAACCTCGTAAGACCTTGCAGGATGCTGGAACACGAGCTTCCAGTTATCCATGCGCACGGCCTCCAATGCATTTCTACGGTAATAATACAGGAAGGTTTTTCTTGGAGAGGCGGTTAAATCTCCTTTCAATATCGGAGACAAGTCTACCCCATCGATTTTCTTTTCTGACAATGGCGCTTTGGTCAGGGCAGAAATGGTGGGCAGAATATCAATGGTTGATGCAAGCTGGTTTGCGACGATGCCGGCTGGCAGCACCCCTTTCCAGCGCATGATGCAGGGAACCCTTTGCCCACCTTCAAATGAAGTACCTTTTCCTTCCCTGAATCCTCCGGCAGAACCTGCATGGTTGCCGAAATTCAACCAGGGTCCGTTGTCGCTGGTAAAAATGACCAGGGTATTCTTGTCCAACCCTTCCTCTTTTAGGGTCTGCATGATCTTGCCGACATTGTAATCCACTTCTTGGATCACATCACCATACATTCCCTGCTTGCTCTTTCCACGGAAAGCCGGAGAGGCATTGATGGGCACATGTGGCATTGGATTGGGGATATAGGCAAAAAAGGGTTTGTGCTTGTTTTTCCGAATGAACTGAATGGCTGCATCTGCAAGCCTTCCTGTCAGTGTTGCCTGGTCGTCCAGGGTTTGGATGGTATCGATAGGCTTGTCATTTTTAATCAAAGGAAGGGGTGGATGTTGACTTTTATTGCTGCCTGATGTAGCAGGCTTTCCATCATAGCCCATTGGCCACATATCATTGGAATAGGGCAAACCAAGATACTCGTCAAATCCCTGGTTAAAGGGCAGGAACTCCCTGGCATCACCGAGATGCCATTTCCCAAAAATACCCGTAGCGTAGTTTTTTTGCTTGAGCAAGTCAGCGATTGTCATTTCATCTTTGGCCAATCCAACCTTTGCACCCGGAAACAAAGCTCCTGAAATACCCACCCTGTTGGCATAGCAGCCTGTCATCAATGAAGCCCTGGAGGCACTGCACACTGCTTGAGAAGACAGAAAATTGGTGAAACGGATTCCCTCTGATGCTAGCCTGTCAAGATTAGGCGTTTGTATGTCCAAGGCACCATTGCAAGAAAGATCTCCATAGCCCATGTCATCCATGAAGATGAGGATGATGTTGGGGGATTGGGTCGCAGCTGTCTCAGATGGTTTTAGGACAGGTGAAACAAGCGACTGTTGTGATGTCAACAGCAATGCGAGCAGTGCAAAGAAGGGCAGCTTTTTTTTCATGACGGCAGTTGAGTTTTATACAAAGAAAGACGCTTACTCGGGCAGCAATACATGCTCAACGGCAAGTTGCTTGCAAAGTGCATTGAAACCTGCTACATCTTTCTTGATGAGTTGATCCATGTCTTGCCTGAGCACCAGCCATTCTGCATGCAATTCCTGGTAGCGGGCTTTTTGTCCGGCAGTAACGTAGGGCACATTCGAATTGACCTCTCCGTGAACAAAAATGATGTTGGCACTGAGCTTGTTGACAAAGTTGATCACATCGTCATAAGACTGGCTCTTGGGCTGAATGAGCTTGTCTTCCAGGACCTTCAGCTTTTCGTTGATTTCCTTGCCCAGCTTGACCACCCCTGCTTTTGAGGGATCATTTTCAATCAATGCACTGAGCTGGCTGATCTGTTTTGAGAGGTTGCGCATGCGCGTGACGGCTACATGAATGTCTGTAACATCCTGTTCCAATTTTTTGAGCAGTTCGTCCTGTTCAACAAAATCAGTTTGCGCTACATTGACCCTGGGGTCTTGCTGGATGACCATAGGGGTGGAATACTCCTGTCCATCAACCTTCATAACCACCACATAGATTCCTGGAACCGCCCGTCCTCCACTGTAACTTCCCTCGATGTACACCTCATCAATGGTGGGCATCTCCTGCCTTCTGAGGTTCCATACAAACCGGTTCAGTCCTTTTTTTACTGTGAGCAAGGGTTCTTCCCTGTAACTGTTGTTGGACCCTGCCCTAGTATAGGCCTTGCTGCTGAACGTCCTCAGTACCTTTCCCTGCTGGTCTTTGATTTCAATAGACAGGTCCTTGATTGAGTCTGCATTGTTGGAGAGTTGATAGTAAATAACCGCACCAGTGCTGGGATTGGCTCCAGTGGTAATGGGATAGGATTGTTTTATTTCCTCATTGCCATCAGACATGCTGTATCCAGAAACCCTGAAGGTTTCAGCCACGGGTAATAACCTTGCCTTGTCATTGGCAGCAGGATCAAAGCTTCTGATGGGCTGCAGATCATCCAGGATCCAAAAGGCACGGCCCTGTGTGGAGGCGATCAGATTCCCCTTGTGCACCTTCAGATCAGTGATGGGTGTTACGGGAAGATTGCGCTGGAAGTTTGTCCAGTTGGCCCCATCGTCATAGGAAATATAAAGTCCTGTTTCTGTTCCGGCAAACAAGAGGCCTTTTCTTCTTTCATCTTCCCTTACAACCCTTAGAAAAGCACCGTATGGAATTCCATTCACAATCTTGGTCCAGGTTTTTCCGTAATCGGTAGACTTGTAGGCAAAGGGAGTAAAATCGTTGGTCTTGTACTTGTTTGCAGCAATATAAACAGTGGCAGGATCATGTGGAGAAACTTCAATGGCATTGATCAGTGCTTCACCGAGATCCTTTGGTGTGATGTTGGTCCAGCTTGCTCCATCGTCTTTGGTGATGTGCACCAAGCCATCGTCACTTCCGGTGTAGATGACGCCTTTCTCCTTGTCTGATTCCATGACATAGGTGATGGTGCAATAGTTTTCTCCACCTGCACCCTCGTTGGTATAGGGATAACCACTGATGCCCATCTTGGTTGTATCGTGTGTGGTCAAATCAGGAGAAATCGGGTTCCAGGATTTACCCATATCGGTGGTCTTGAACAACCTATTGCCCGCATGGTAATAGACATTTTTTTCATGCTTTGAATAGAGAATCGGTGCATTCCAGTTGAAGCGGTATTGCATATCCTTGGGTTGCATGGCCTGGTATTGCACAGGATGAACCATCACGCCAACACCCTCGCTGGTATTGGCATCCAAGAGCTCGATGGTACCCTGATAACTTCCGCCCATGACATAGCGTGGATTGTTGGGATCAAAACCCAGAAAAGCCGATTCGCCACCTGCAGAATAATTCCACTGGCGTTCTGTAATGCCGCCACCACTGGTATTGCGGCTGGCAATCTTCACAGAGGTATTGTCTTGCTGACCGGCGTAAATATTGTACGGAAAAAGATTGTCAACATTGATTCTGTAAAACTGCGCAGTGGGCTGGTTGTTTTGTGCAGACCAGATCTTTCCACCATTGAAAGTGACTGCTGCTCCTCCATCATTGGCGATGACCATGTTCTGGTTGTTTTCAGGATTGATCCAGAGCTGGTGATAATCACCATGGGTACCACTGAGATTTTTCCATGACTTCCCACCATCTTCAGATTTCAATCCTGCTGCACCCAACACATAAACGGTATTTTCATTCACAGGATCGGCAAATACTTCAATATAGTACCAGGCACGGGAAATCAAGCGATGATCCTTGCTGATCCTTGTCCAGTTGGATCCTGCATCGTTTGACACAAACAGTCCACCCTGCTCCTTTTGCGTATCACTCTCAACCAATGCATACACTTTGTTTGAATTGGACAAAGAAACGGAGACGCTCATTTTACCCAATTCCTTGGGCAAACCATTGTGGATTTTCTCCCAGGTTTCTCCACCATCTGTGCTCTTGTACAAGCCAGATCCTTTGCCACCACTTTGTACAGCCCATGGCAAACGGCGATGGTCCCACATGGCAGCATATATAATCCGGGGATTGCTCATGTCCATGTTCAAATCAGCACAACCTGTATTCTCGTCCACATAAAGCAGATGTTTCCAAGTCTTACCCCCATCTTCGGTTTTGTAAATTCCTCTTTCTTTTGACGGACCGTGCAAGGCACCCTGGGCTGCAACATAGGCGATATCAGGGTTTGTGGGATGAATCCGAATATTGGCAATGTGGCGCGTGAGCTCCAACCCCAGGTGTTTCCAGGTCTTTCCTGCATCTGTGGAGCGGTAAACTCCATCACCATAGGAGGTCATTACACCGCGGGGAGCGTGCTCTCCCATTCCCACGTAAACAACATTGGCATCCGATGCAGCAACGGCAACAGCCCCTACTGATCCGGTTTTAAAATACCCATCAGAAATATTTTTCCAGCTTTGCCCCGCATCTTCTGTTTTCCAAACACCGCCACCGGTGGTTCCCATGTAATACGTTTGGGTATTCCCTTTTATACCTGTCGCAGTAACAGATCGACCACCACGGGTATGGCCCAGGTTGCGCCACAGTACTGGCTTGAAGTATGATTCAAGGTCAATGTGAGGAGTTTCCTGCACAACAGGCTTTATCATCTTTTTCTGGGCGAATGAACTGCTCACCAGAAAAGAAAAAAATACAACAAGATTGATGATGGAAAAGAAGCGACGTGTAGACTGCATGACCTATGTTTTTGAATCCCTAAGATAAGGAATTCAAAAAGAGTGGCCTTTTCTCTGACACATTAAATACAAATTAAAATAACGGGTCAATCGGCCACCGCGATATTGCGGAAACTTTTTTAGCAACTGAATTGACTTAAATGTGCCTCCATAAAGCTGAACAGGATCGCGGAAATAATTTGTAGGTACGACAAAAAGTGCAGAATCTGAAAGAGGTAATCCACCCCTTCGGGCATTGATCCATTTATATTGATGGATTTGCTCAATCGAACCTACTGCATACAAGGTGTTTCCTGTTTTCCTGGTCAAATACTCATCCAGGTGGGCCGCAGGAAACCATTGGTGGCTATACATTGGCAAGTTAGTCAGGTGATTATTCCCAATATACGCTGCTATTTGATTTCCAGACTTTTCCCAGCCATACATATCCAGCGTAAAGTCTCCACTTCCGTAGTTTGAGGTATTCTTGGTTGAACCAATGGTGCCAGGATAGTAAAAAATGAGCATCATACCCAATATCAACGCAATCAGCATGAAAGAAAATGATCCCCAAATCCATATGCCAATTTTCTTGACCTTCAGGATGTCTACCATTGTAACGGACGATAGCACTATCAAGGATACGTAGGCAGGCCCACTCCAGTGAGGCAATGTTTCACGGAATAAAGACAAACCCAAGATGAAAAAAATCAATGGAAATGCCATCCACAACAAAAAGAATTTCTCATTCCTTTTTACAGCAGTTCCTGACTTAAAAAAGCCAAAGATTAGAATGCACGAAAACACGATTGGACCCTGATAGCCTAATTCGCCCAAGAGCTCCCTCAGAAGCAAGTCTGGATGGAAGCCAGATTGGGTGCCAACCCTGGATGCATAGAAATTAAAATGCACCCAATCGTTTTGCACATTCCAAAGTAAAATGGGCAGGAATGCTAGTGAGGTAATCCCGAGCCCTACCCAAAATTCATATTTTTTGAAGCATTCAGGTTTGCGAAAAATCGCAAATCCGATGAAACTTACCCATAAAAAAACAGCATGAATTTTTGCCAAAGCAGCCAATCCAACAACCAAGCCAAACCAGAGAATCAATTCGTTCTTGTCTTCTGGCCTGTACTTGTCTGAAATGAAAATATGTGTGGCAATCAATAGAGAAAATGTCCAGAAAAAAACCATAATGGAATCTGGCATTGCAAATACTCCCGCAATGACAGAACCATAAAATGAAGCAGAAAAAATGCAAGCTGCTACCCATCCTGCTTTCGGGTTTCTGATGGCACTAGCAATTTTATACACAAAAACAGTTGTAGGAATTGAAAGCAAAATTGCTGGCAATCGATAAAAAAATGGATGCTGAAACTTAAAATTCCAGGTTGAAAACTTTATGGCCCATCCAATCAGTAAAGGATGATCATAATAATGAAAATCCGGAAAACGTGCATACATGATATAGTAGGCTTCGTCATTCCCCAGAGGAAGCAATGCAGCAATTATTCCTCGAACAAGGAATGTGAGAAAACAAAGTACCACGAGGCTTCTTGCATTCATCAGATCAATTTATCCAAGGCTCATGCCGGTTGTATCAATATTCATGTTCTTAAAACTCCTCTTCTTGCGCTTTCTAACATTGCGAACAGAAACAAATAGTCCTATCATAGAGGCCAATGCGAAACTTTCCATCAGCGGATTTGACCTGTCACGGCTGATAAAGTTTGCTGCTGTCATATTTCGCCCTTGGTTACCAAATTCCGCATCCCTGTAAATAGGATTCAGGTACAATATTGTACCATCTTCAGTAGATAGTTCTACCCGTAAATAAGGATCATTGATAGAGAATGGAAATGACAGGGATGAGGTATTTCTTTGCTTCAGTTTGAGTTGTCCATGATGACCAATAACCCTTATTTCAGCAACTGACTTGCTTAGATTGATTGCCAACATTGAATCTACCAGAGAAATACCTGAAATTAAAGAGCGCAGGTTAAGCAGTTTTGAGCGCTTGCTTTCAAGGGTTTCATTGTGGATTTGCGGAAGCCAAACGGCAACACTCTGCCCTTTTTTCATCTTTTCTATCATTTTTTTGCTATCGGATGAAGCGCCAAAAATGAGGGTGGTGAACCGGCCAATTGCATTGTCATTAAAGATGTTGTGGTTATCATCATTCCCTACAACAAAAATCTTCTTACCAGCAGTCAATGCAGTATCCCAATGTGCGAATGATTGTGCAGAGGGATTCAGCAGCTCAATATGATCGTAGTAATGCAGTAGTTTTAAGTCATTTGCATCATACCCGCTTCTTACTGCCGGATGATTGAGGACAACCAGATTGCTTGTATCCTTCGCCATCTCATGCAAAATAAATTGTTTGTTGTGAAGGGTCTGCGGAAAAATATAATCTTTCCAAATAACTTTTTTAGCACCTATGACCAATTGATGTGTCTTCTTTATGTTGTACCCATGTTCATAGACTGGAACATAATTTTGTTTTTCTTGGTTATAGTTGTCTATTTTATGGTATTGTGAGACTGCATGAAAAGTATGTCCAAGGCTATCATACCGCTGCCAAACATCGGAAGAATTTCCCTTCCCATTGGTCAACCCGCCCCACGATTTTGTATGTGCATGAAAATTTGCAGTTGACACATCTTTAAAATTTGCATCCGCATAAGGATTGACAATGTTTTCACCGTGAAAAGGACGGGGATCAGTAAAGCTGTAATGTGGGCAAAGCAGATATTGGTCTACAAGAAGCCATGTTATGGCTACAAATAGCACCAGAAAAAGGGTAAAAAAAATTTTTTTCACCCCATAAATCTAAAAAGGCATTGTTTTGCTAATGTGGATTGAATGCTAGTAATTCCTTAATTTATTGTGAATTTAAAATTAAGGAATATACTCCCCAGCCATCAACTGTTCAGCCAGTCCAAATGAAAGTGTCATGCCGGCGCCGCCCAATCCATTGATGATTGTTACTCCTGGTATTGGAGATGTTACAATTTCTGTTCTGCCATCTTTTAGTTTGGCATAGACACCATTCCAGTTCACTGTAATTTTTTCCTCTTGGAACCTTGCGAAACCAGACAGGTATTTCAAGATCAACTCATTGATAAATGACTTTTCAAAAGGATCATGTGTTGGACCATATTCGTGAGAATCTCCAATGATCAACTCTCCTGATGCATTCTGAGAAACCATCACATGAATCCCCCACTTGACATAATCAGGCAATACTTCCTCAATATGCTGCTTTAATCGCTGCAATGGTTCTCCTGCAGCCGAAAAACTGGCATAATGGGTAAGTGATAATCCTCCGCAAAGGGAAGGACCCATTCTCCATCCATTGGGTTGGACCCCCATACGCATCATTTGCAATTTGCATTTGGTTATGGGCATAGCAGCAAATGTTTCCGGGAAAAGATTTTCAAAATCTGGCCCATTGCAAACATAGATTTCGTCGGCTTCAAAAACCTTGTTTCCACTGTACACCTTGCCGGTTTCTACTTGTTGAACATGGGTATCCCAAATAAATTCTACGCCATATTGTTGGTGTAGAAAAGCTGGTAAAGCCTTGATGGCTGTTGGTGAATCGACAATCATTTCATCAGGACTGAACAGGCCCCCTTTCAGTCCATTGTGAACAATTGCCGTTGAATGCACGGAGGCTTCAGATGGAGACATCAAGGTATAATTCCTTGTATTTTTTACCGAATCGCGAAACGACTCCAATACTTCCATTTCCAAATCGGAATAAGCAAGATGAAGAGAGCCCACTGGATCATGCCATATCCCAGAAGCTGCAGCAATTTCTTTCCAGATGGATTGGGACAACATTGCCCTTTCATACATTTTACCATCGGCTTGGCCAATGGGCCAGATCATACCAAAATTTCTGATGGAAGCTCCAACAGCAAAGGAACTCCTTTCCAATACCCTTACTTTCTTGCCCCTGATAGCAAGGGCCCTGGCAGTAGCAAGCCCAACAATACCAGCACCTATAACAATTGCATTCGACTTCATTTGCATCAATTTAGAAAATTGTTAATCCTCCTCTTCGGACTTAACAGAGAGGAAGGCTGCCCTTCTTGGCCCAGGAAAGGGTATATCCCCTTTCAACGCATGCCAAAGTACTTTATTGAATTCAATATCGTTATTGCTGTCTTCTTTTGCAAAATTGAATTGCTCAGATTTTCTTTGCCATTCATTCTTTACAAGATTGACTTCTTTCAACCCCACAGATGGGATGATCGCCTTAAAATCAAAAGGCCTGGCCAAACTATCAAAACAACGCCACATGGGAGTAGCAGCAGCATCATACTGCGTCATAGGCCCCATCCCAAGAATAAGTTCCATGGTTCTGAGCATCGAAGAAGTTGAATAAGGCGTATGATCAACAAAACCCCTCTTGACAAAGCCCCCTGCAACATAGGCAGTGCTTCGGTGAGCATCTACATGGTCTGCCCCATTTTGTGCATCATCCTCAAGAATAAATACCGCAGTTTCATTCCAGATTGGGCTCTTTGAAAGGGCTTCAATAAACATGCCAACGGCAAGATCATTGTCTGCAACATGGGCATACGGTGTGGGTCTACCCAGCCTGATGCCCTCAGTATGATCATTGCCAAACCGCACCGTATTGAATTGTGGAACCTTGTTTAGCCTGAGCAAGGAATCAAAATCTTGCTTCCAATACCGGAACCTTGTTGTATCAGCAATAGACAAAGTATAGCTTGGGAAATAGCTGCAATAGTTATTGTCCAATACCTTAAGCGTAGGCTTATCACCAGCAATAAATTCACCGTAAGTCCTGAATGAAACACCATACCTAAAACAATTGTTCCAAATAAATCCAGCCTTGTTGTTTGCAATCTCCCTTTCTCCTTCACCACCATAGGTTCCTCCGCGAGAGCCATAACTGCTTGGCCAGGTCTTCTCAAGATAATCATTGGCATAAGCACCCATGCTCCAGTTGTGTCCATCGGCGCTCACTTCCGCATCTACATAAAAATTATCCAAGAGAACAAATGACTCTGCCAGCTTGTGTTGGTTCGGAGTGATATTTTTTCCGAAAAGCAGCAAACTTGTGTCTCCATTTCCTCCTTTGACATCAGCCAACACCTGGTCATAGGTTCTATTCTCCTTGATCACGTAAAAAACATATTTGATGGGTGAAGGAGAACCCACTTTCATAGGAATGGGAAATGTCGGCGCTTTTACATCAGCCATCTCAGCTTTGGCCTGGGAGTATGCAGCATTGGCATATACTGCCTTCGTATACATATCCAATGAAGCTTGGTTAGGCAAATCGATGATGCTCATGGTTCCTTTGAACAATCCCCCAATATATTCAACCTGTGAGGCATCTTTGGTATTGAATCCATGGTGAATGATCTCCTCCTTTTTCCTAAGGGGTGATGGCCCAAATGGATTGGCCAATGAAGTCATTCCTTTGCCGTTGGCTACCCAAAGCTTGCTGTTTACGATTTTTACAGCAGTTGGATACCAACCAACTGGCACAAACCCCTTTGCAATGCTTTTGCCAGGAACAGCTACATCAAAAACAGCCAGACAGTTGTTGTTGGCATTGGCGATATAGAGTCTTTTCGCAATAGGATCAAGGGCAAGGCTATTGGTTGTCGATCCGCTCGGAGAATTGGGGAACAAGGCTGCATCCAAGGTTTCAATCACGCGGCGGGTAGAGAGGTCAACAACAGACACTGAATTATCATTGGAATTGCAAACATAGAGATACTTCCCATCGTTGGTAACGAGCATTTCATTGGGATTGTCTCCAACAATGATTGGTGATTTCCAAAGATTTTTTTCAAGATCATACACCAGCACTTTGTCGCAACCCCAGCAGGTGATATAAAGTTCTTTAGCACCCTTGCCTAATTTACAATCATAGGCTTCTGCATCAAGCCCCAGTTTCGAAATGATTTTTTTAGAACTGAGGTCAAACGAATAAAATTGCTTGTCCTCTCTTGTTACGACATAGAGCCTGTTGCGTTTTTCATCGATCGTAATTCCCGCAGGACCCACCCTTGTTGGCCATGGTTTGTCCATGATAAACTCATCAGCAAAAGCAAGCTTGTTGTTCGCAATAGCATACTTGACAATACGGTTGTCGTGTCCTCCTGAAGCGTACAAGTATTTCTCATCATTTGAAAACGTCAGACCATACCATGATTTTCCAATCACAATAGAGTCAACAACCTTTTCAGCTTTGACATCGATCAGCTGAATTGTCTGTGTACTTTGACCGTTGTTGGTAACAGCCATCAAGCGGCCTGTGCTACTCACAGCAATATTGAGAGGCAAATCACCCAAACCAAAAGATTTTCCTGCAGGGCTAAGCTTCCAACCATTGGGTAAAACTACCTGCTTGGGTAATTGCTGTGCGTTCAATAATGTAGACACAAGCATCAAAGCTATTGATCCAATTATTCTCTTATTCATCATAAAACATTGTTTTTTTAACTAATTTCCAAAAAATAAATATAGCATCATTAAACCAATTGAGGTTGGGCATTTATCTCCAACCGCTTGAAAAAGAAAAAGGCCGCAATAGCAAAAACTGCCATCGCCAGTCCAATCACAATCGCACTAACCATAAAAAAATCCACCCAACTTACATTTGGTGTTGCAAAATTTTTGACCAGCAGAATGATGGTACTACCCAGATACCCCGCTGCATCAGCCATGGACATCATGAAACCAATGTTGCTCTTGTACCGAAAATGAGCAATCCATCTTTCAAAATACATGGTGTGTATGGCGATGTAAGGCAGGTACATGGAAAAACCTGCAACAATCATCCAAAGCACAGGATCCATCAATTTTGAGATGAAGAGGAATGTTGAAACGACCAACAGCAAACCACAAAAAAATGTGATCATGTGGTTGGAGTAAAAGGCGATCCTGTTGTTCCTGATCAGAATCATGCAAGAAATAATAATCAAAACGGCTACGGCGATAGGAATTTCTGAAAAAACAAGCAAGGCTGGCATTGTGGAATACCCCAATGCACTCCAAAATTCTACTGCAAAATTATCGCGCATGTCTCGGAAAATGGTTAGTCCAACATAAATAAGGATGGAAAACAATATTCCTGGGGCGAACCTTTTGAGAAATAGCAGGCGCTCTTGGCTTTTCATCGGAACCCTTTGTGTTCTTAGCTTTATATCTTCTTCATCTGGAGCCGGAATCTTGTTCAACATCCAAATGCCAAGAACAAGAAGAGGTAAAAAAACCAAACCAGCCGCAAAAGGCATCCACAGTTCAGGCACATCAAATTTGTCCAACAATAATTTACCCACCCCCTTGACCAATCCCGAAGAAACAATAAAGCTGGATGCCATCACAGCGCCCAACAATTCTGTTGATTTTCGTCCTTCCAGAAAACCAAACACGACACCCCAAATCATGCCAAGTGGCAAACCATTGAGAAACATGAAAGGAAGGTTGTAGGGAAAGGGAGTTATGGCAAACAAGAACAATGAAACCCATGCAAAACCCATGAGCATGATCAACATCCTGGTTCTGTTCCCCGCATGCAATTCAGAAACCAACTTTATGCCAACATATTTGGAAATGGTATATCCTATCAACTGGGTAATGATCAGTAAGATCTTGTAATCCATACCCCAAAGCGATAAGCCGTCAAAGGTTGCAGCGGTAAAAGGTTTTCTGAATGCATACATGCTCAGATACGTAATGAAGGCTGCGGCGGCGGCATTCATCAAAAATCTAACATCGATTTTTTTAATGGTTGTTGGGTATATGTTGGATGCAGCCATGGCTAAGCGTTTGAAAAATCTGCTAAGATTGTTGCGGGAAGCTGTGCTACATCCTGAATAATATGAGTATGGGGATAAAGGGAAAGTGTTTCGCGGTTATTGGCACCAGACAACACACCGATATTGCCTTCGCAACCTGCATTGTATCCAGAAAGTAAATCTGCAGGAGTATCTCCAATTTTAATCACTTCATGAACACTTTGAATACCCAAGGAAAACATGGCTTGATGGATGAGGTAAGGCGCAGGCCTTCCTACCCCCTCAGTGCTTTCAACATCCAAAGAAAGGTCAATCAACCCCCTCTCACGCCATTGTAAACCTTCCATGATGGCAGTATTGACATCCCTGTGAAATCCAGTATCGGTAGCCACCTTGATGCCGTTCTGATGACACCATTCGAAAGTTTCCTCTGCGCCAGGCATCGCTTTGACCTCATTACGATAGTAGTCAACCATCAGTTTCGAATAATGATCAAATACAGTCAATGCCTTTTCATGGTACTCAGGAAAATGATAGCGCTCCAGGTTTTCAATCAATACATCCACGCCATTGTCTCTGGCAATCATGAACTCATAGAGCTTGATCTTGTTGGTTCCAATTGTCTTTTCAAAATCTTCAATCGTTGCATCAAGTCCAAAATGCCTGGCACCCTCGTACAAACATTTTGCAACAGCATTGTCATCGCTTACTGTTGTACCAGACAAGTCAAATACTACTAAACTTATTTTGCGCATATGGATAAATTTAATCAACAAGATCAATGCCCACCCTAAAGGGATTATGGTCAATAGCATATTGATAGGCCGCAGCTGTTTGTTCAAGCGAAAAGCCTCCATGAACAAGAGAATCAAAATCAAAATTATTAAAGGAAGACTCCATGAAATCAACTGCAGCCACCAAATCGGATTGGTTGTAATTATGAAGGCCCCTGATGGTCAATACCCTTCTGATCATTTTCTCACCATTGATGGCAATGTCTGGCTGGGGAAAAGTTGCACCAATCCAAACAGCTGTTCCGCCAATGTCAAGCAATTCAAGTGTTGACTTCATGGCTTCTGGAATGCCACTGAACTCCAGCACTACATCTACCTTTAATTTCTCTACACCATCAGCAGCAGGTGAAGATGAAAGTACAGGTTCATCTGCACCCAATGCGAGATCAGCACCAAATTTCAATGCTAGATTTGCACGGTCTTTGTTAAAATCTACTGCAATAACTTTTCGTGCACCCGCTTTATGGGCCATTGCACATGCAATGATACCAAGCATGCCGGCACCATTGACAAGGACGGTCTGGTTTTCAAGACTGCCAGCCAGACGTATCGCCCCAGCGGCAGTGGCAACAGCACAGTTGATGAGTGATGCTGCTTTGTTGCTCAGCGCATCATCCTGAATGCCAATGATGGGAGTATTTTTTCTAAGGATAATGTATTCGGACAATCCTCCGTGCAAGGTACTATGCTCGGTGATTTGCTCATGTCCATATTTGAAAAGATCTTCCCCCTTTTGTGGAATACCTTTTTTTGCGAAAACAGAATCTGGATTACTGGCATAGATGCCCCAGGTAATTCTGTCTCCTATCTTCAGTACCTGCCCCCTCAAATCATTGAAAGGGGCGTCTGGGCCAAGTGCAACTATTTTGCCAACAATCTCATGGCCCAAAATTGTAGGGCTTTTCTCTTTTCGTTTTCCTTGAAATGTATAAATATCACTTCGGCAAATGGTCGTATAGGTATTTCTTACCAAAACCTCACCGGTCTTTAATTCAGGAATACGGGTAGTCCTGATGGAAAACCCATTCGCACTGTCTTCAAATTGCGCAAAACTTGATTGGCCCTTCATCTCAGATATATTGCTCCAATTCCGCCAATGAATCAACAACATGGTCAGGAGAATAGGCCATCAGCTCAGCCCTGCTGTATGCACCGGTGGTAACTGCAGCCACCAGACCACAAGCAGACATTCTGCCTTCCTGAATATCAACCATGGTATCTCCAACCTTGATTACCGCTGCAGTTTCCTCTACCCCCGCCAAGGCCATCAACCTGTTGATCATAAAAGGGAATGGCCTTCCTTTTTCTACTTCATCACTGGCAATTACGAAATCAACCAATCCCCTTTCAAGCCAACCCAATCGGTCAACAATGGCATCAACAATTACCCTTGGAAAACCTGAATCAAGGGCTACTGCAATGCCCTTTGATTTTAAAAACTGAAAAAACGCTTCCGCATGCGGCAAAGCCTCCACTTGTGAAGAAGTGGAATAGAAATAAATCATTTGATTGGTAAAAATATTGTTGATAAAATCAACTTTCTCAGGTGTTACCTCAATTTTTTTTCTTTGCAATACGGTTGATATGGCCTCAGTTTTTTTAAATCCCATCAAAGGATTTATCTCTTCAATCCGCAAGTCTATGCCATATTGCATGAATGCTTCAACGAATGCGATGGCAACAAAATCTTTATCGACAACGGTTGTACCCGCGATATCCAAAACTGCTAATTTGTAGGCTGTGCTCATATTCAATCAATTGTTTTGCATAAGGTGTAAAACGGCCATTTTCTTATACTTGTTCAAATCAGGGAGCGCCTTATTGGTAATTTTTGCCAAGTCATCCCAAGTGCGCATTTTTATGAAAAGATCAAACATGGGATCAGTCTCAAAGGCTTCTGCCTCTTCTGCATTCATCCTTCCGCCTTGATGCTGGAGTGTTAATTTGCTGGCATCAGACAGTTTTTCAAAATAGGCGGGGAACTTGAAGGTAAGGAATCGCTTAGCCTCTACATGGCTTCTAACCAGTTTGGCAATTCTTTCAGAAAAGCCTTTGTTAACCAAATACGCCTGCCCGATGGACTCATGATCCAGCACACCAACACCTTCCATCAGTTCAACTGGCATGATAAATTCACAGAGGTGCCCTATGTCATGAAAAAAAGCGGCCAATACCACCTCATCATCGCAACCCTCTTCCTCTGCGAGCTGTGCAGCTTGACACATGTGCTCTAATTGTGAAACTGGCTCACCAATATAATCGGCATTACCGTGACGCTCATACAAGGAGAAAATCTCATCCACGATAATTTTTGCTTCTTCTTTTTCCATTTGAATGGTTTAATGAATGGATCAACATTCCAGAAACTGCACTTCCCATGCCATTGACACCTGAGCCATGGGTTCTGAAATCGGCATTGAAGATATTGTTCCAATACAACCTGAATGTTAAGCTTTTATGCTGATATCCAGAATAAAGGTTGAGAAGGTTAAAACCGGGCGTTCCGCCTGCAGGAATTCGATTATCTGCTTTATCGCCTGCATCAAGCCTGCGCTGCGGGGAGGCATGATCGAAAGTCAGTCCACCCATCCATTGCTTTTTTGCAAAAGATGTACCCAAACGGGCATTGAATGGGGGAATTCTTCTCAACGGCTGATTCCTTGTGATGCTTTCTCCAAACAAACTGGTAGCGTTGCCATAGAAATTGAAACCCCTGAATGGCTTAAAGTCAAATTGTGCTTCCCATCCCTTGATGAAACCCCTGTCCACATTGATTTTTTTGTACACCGTAATGCCATTTATGCTGGCCCCGGTAGCTACACGGGTGATGAGTCCATACAGGTTTGTTCTGAACAGGGCAGTTGAAAAAGATATTTTTCTGGTGATGACTTTTAACCCAATTTCAGTATTGACTGAACGCTCTGGCTTAAGATCATACGCGGGAATCTCATACCTAAAGTCTACAATACCCAGGGTGCCAAGATCATCAATGTTTGGGGCACGAAAACCATCACTGATGTTGGCATACAAGAATAAAGGTTTGAGGAGCTGGTAATTCAACCCTCCCTGAAAAACTGCTGCACTGGGAGAAATCTTTACGTTACCCAAGGTTGTATCAGTGATCTTCGCAGTATAGAAATTTAACCGCACGCCAGCCTCTGCCTTTAAACGACCCACATTCAAATGATGCAGGTTGTAGATCGAAAAATTGGAGTAGGTTGACTGATCTGGATATAAGCCTCTGAGTTGCTTTACGGAACCAGAAAAGGCGTCTTTTTCAGAACGCTTGCTGCTTACCAAATCATTATAGGTTTCAATTCCAGTATTGACATCCCAAACCTTGTTGCATTGAACAAGCAAATCAGCCCCTGCAGAAACTGTCCTGGTGTCATCTTTCTCAAACCGGAGCACGCGTGAAACATTTTTTTGGGCATACCTCGATTCGCTGATCATCTGCTCAGCAAGGAATACATCAAGCTGTTTGAAAAAAACTGATTTGAATTTTTTTTGAAGTTGCACATAACCGAAACCCCTTTTCAATGGATCAGAAGTATTGATGGCAAAATTCTCCAACCTGTACCTATGAAAAACCGGAACATCGGTTTGATTCAACCATTGGTATGCTGCCGTCAATCGCCATTCAGCACCAAGATCAATTTTCATTTTCACGTCATAAGAAAACTCTCCATATCCTGTTGGCCGTTGAAACCCAGTGGTGTCACCACCTTTGAGATCGCCGAATTTCTTCGAGGTTGCCCCAAGAACAAAAGCAAACTTTTTGCCTTCATACTTTAGTTCAGGCCTCTGCGTAAATTCCATGCCAGATTCTGATAACCTTATCAGGACCTTGCTCTGCCAGCTTGGCTTAGACCCCAATTGAAGGGAAGTTGTTTGGATATTGATTACTCCGGTCATGGCATCACTTCCATGTTGCACAGAACCAGTTCCTTTGATGACTTCAATTTTCTCAACAAGATAAGGATCAACCAGGGTAAGGTACTGGTTAGGCCCATACCTAAATATGGAATTATTGAGCCTGATACCATCCACCAAAATCAAGGATTGGTTTCCAGTAAGTCCACGCAAAAAAGGAGATCCACCTCCATGATTGGTTTTCTGAATGAAAAGGCCTGGCACTCCAGTCAGGGATTCTGGAACAGTCCTTGATAATTGGCTTTGAATGGAATTTTGATCCAGTACATTTACGGCATAGGGAAGAACGGCAATTGCTGTTGACTTCCTTGTGGCAGTAATAACGACATCATCCATTCGCTTGACCGAGTCAGCTGGTGTTTGGGAATGCGCAGCAAAAAATGAAAAAGATAATCCGAACAACCAAATAGCCTTTACTCCCGACATGGTCATCAAATTTACTTATTAATTTTCTTTCTTATAATGGTTTTCACGTTGCTCATCCTCATCATCCATCGCTGGCCCTTGCATGATTTTTTTCCAATCCAAATCACGCTTGTATTTTTTCATGGCCTTGGATGGGTCGAATACCCTTTTATCTGGCATCACCAAGGTATAGGGTGCAAAATTAGGCTTGTCAGTAAAAAAATCTGAAAGCAGTGAGGATGTTACATCGTATTGGTTGACGTACGGCACTGCAAGCGTGTTGTAGATCATTTTCAGGATGGATCCGAAATTGGCATGGGTATGAGAAACATGATTCGGCTTTACATAAGGGCCAGCCAGCATCAATATGCTTCTGTGTGCATCAACATGGTCAACACCTCCCTGTGGATCATCTTCTGTAATGACTACGAGCATGTTCTTCCAATAAGGTGTCCTGGAAAGAAAATGCAAAATCCTTCCTACGGCAAGGTCATTGTCTGCTACATAACTGTGTGTATAGGGATAACCATCCAGTGGTCTTGGTGATGCAGTATGGTCATTTGGGATTTGCACGGTAACCAAGGATGGCATTTTCTCTTTTCCCTTCAACCACATTTTGGTGAATTCATCTTCAAACTGGTTCATTCGGAACTGATCAGGAATATTGGTATTGTACCCTGCATAATTTCGGCTGGTTCTCTTGAATGCAGCATTTTGCATGGGTACCATCACACCATGGGCTGCTCCGGTGGCTGTATCCATCCACTCTTCACGAACGTGGGCCGTTTCATTCGCCTCACCAAAATTATAGAATGATACTTTTTTTCTTTCCAATGCTTCCCATAAACCTCCAGTTTCAGCATAATCCTCTGGATCCATGCTACCGGTAGAACCAGGAAATCGACGGCCGGGAGCAGCAGAAAAATAATTGGCAGTCTTGTTCGTTTTTGAATTCACTTCAACCCACTCATTGGGAATGACGCCCATCATCCAATGATGACCATGGATGGATGCATCGCTGTCACAATAGAAATTATCTGAATAGGCAAATTGTGTAGACACCTTGTGGTGATTGGGCGTAATGTTGGCATTGGTCAGCACAAGGCTATCTGTGAGGCTTTCTTTTAACGATCTGCGCTTAACCCGAACATCAACACCAAGTCCAAACCTTGAAAGGCTTGAATCCCCATTGCCCGTTTTCATTTGCCCAAATACCTCATCGTATGTACGGTTCTCTTTGGTTATATAAACGATATGCTTGATGGGAGATTCCTTTTCACCAGGAAAATTGGGCAAAGGGTTTGTGGTCTTTTTTATATCAACTGCTGCATAGGTATAGGAAATCACATCCTTCCAATACGCTTTCAACTGATCCAAGCCAGGTGTTGGAAGACGCTGGAATGTAGCCATCTGTATGTCTCCAACGTAAGTACCCTGGGGTGGGCTGACAAAGTTTTTACCGCCATTTGGGCCTGCACCCAAACCCCTGCTGCTGATGATGTAGATTTCTTTTTCATCAGGGGATAATTTAACACGCGAAGGCCCCCAACCAGCAGGAATCAGGCCCAGGGTCTGGTCTGTTTTGGTATCAATCACCGCAACAGCATTGAACCCAAGCAATGCAACATATAACCTCGATCCATCTTTTGAAATGGTGATACCAAAGGGAAGTAAACCCCTGAAAGCATCCAATTTGGGATCAACCTTTATCTGGATATGCCTCAGTATTTTCCCATTGCGGTAATCAATTACTGCAATATTGTCATTGGTTGCATTGGTCACATAAGCAAACTGTTCGTTAATGGCAATACTGTTGGGACTTGCGCCGCCAATCACTTCAGCATCCTCAATCATTTCTCCAACCAGGTGGCCAGTTTTCAATTTTGCGGTAACGGTATTGGTAGTTAAATCGATGGTGAAAACACTCATGGACTCTGGAGCATTGGGATCTCCCAATCCAGGAATAACTTTTCCATCAATGACTGTACCATTTCTCGACTCAGGAGTATTATGGCCATAGGGGTGATGATTGATCACCATTTGATTGTAGTTTTCCTTGGTCATTCCTTTGATCAATGGATAAGCATACATGCCAACATTGGCGACTACAGCAGTTCTTTTATCGGGGCTCAATGCCAATCCGAATGGTAATCTTCCTACAGGTATACTCGCTTTAATTCGTTTGGTAGTGCAGTCAATGCGGACCAGGCGATAATTGGCCTGATCAAGAACCATCAATTCATTTTCAGTTTCATTATAAAGCAAATCAGAGGTAAAGCTGTCCTTGAAATCAATATCACCCACTTTCCCATCCAGCAAATAGGTATTGATAACTTTAAGCGCAATGATATCATACGCAATAACGGTTCCATTGTCTCCCCCACTCAGGTATACTATCCTGCTGTCCTTGTGAAAAGAAGCACCCAGTAATGAGCCTTTGCTGAAAGGCGATGGAATCGTTTTCCCATAATCAGGTACCCTAACAATTGAGTCTAGATCCAAATGGAAAATGGTTATTACCCCATTGTGCAGGGCAACTGCTTTTTTCCCATCGGGAGATATGGTCAAGCCAAATGGGTCATGGGTAATCATGGAAACTTTTCCTGCAGGTTTCACATAGCGTCCACTGGGGAGTACCGAAATACCTGAATGGTTGATGGTAGCGAATTGATTAACGCCTGGAACCTGTAGATATTTATTCTGCTGGGCCTGTACAGTAAACTGACAAAGGAATGCACCAAGAATAAAAAACAATCTGATACGCATGTGGCTGGATTTATGGTTCAATATAAAGAAAAGAAATTAAGTAAATAAAGTGGGCCCCTATAGAAATAGGGGCCCGACTACTGCTTATGAGAAAAAATACTTGAAATTGTTTATTTGATAATCCACATCGCTGCATTGATGTCATCATTCCCACCAAACTGGCTGGAAAGTGCAGATGTCAGATTTGCACCATTGGTTGTCCTTTCTGTTCCAGGGTATTGAAAACGGAGAGGAATTTTTCCGCTGTTTCCAGTTCCAGGTCCACCAAGGGCAAATGCAGGGAAACCAGTTCTCCTGTAATTGAAGTAGGCCTCTGAACCAGAGTTCTGGAAGAATGCAACATATTTTTGCTTGATGATCTGCTCAAGCCCCGTTGCATTGTTTCCTGCATACTTTACACTTGGCTGTGCATAAAAAGTAGCAAAAGTAAAGTTTACATTGTAAGGAATATAGTCTCCACCTTCAGTTACTTTTCCACCAGCTTTAAGGTAGAAAAACGTGTTGGCACCATCTTTGATTCCATAGAAACCATGTGAAGCATTGATACCATTCTTGTACCACTGCTCAGCATCTCCTGTGATCCATCCACGGTTGATGGCTTCTGCCATGTTGAAACACATTTCAGGATAGCCTACGATGAATGTATTTTCTGCAAGGTAAGTGCTGTAGTAACGCTTTCTTCCGTTGAAAGAATATTCGCCAGGAACAAATGCAGCACCATTGTTTATACCTGCCTTTGAAGACATGTCTGCAAGGTCAGCAGCAGGGCTTGCACCAACATAAGCTGCATGGTCAGAAGGCAACAAACCAGCTTTCAACTTTGAACCAGCTGGTTCAGCAACAACGAAAGTCCTTGGATCCTTGTTGGCTGTCAGCAAATTGAGGAAAGTGGAAGATGTATTGTAACGTGTAGCATCAAATCCATAGTTATCAGGATTTGAAGGATACTTGTTGAATGGATTTACATATACAAATTGAAAGTTGTCATTCATTGATGAAAAAATTGGATAGGTTGATGCACCACCAATAATTTTAGCAAAAGTTGCTTTAACATTCAAGTCTGCATCCGTATCCTTCTTGCTTAATGTAATCAACACACGAAGCCTAAAGGTGTTTACCAGTTTTTGCCATTTCCTCAGGTCATTGTTATAATAGAAATCACCAAGCAATGAGTTATCCGCCTTTGTAATCAATGAAGCGAAATCTGCATTGGCTTCTTCTAACCATTTGTTTATTTGTACAAACACCTCTTTTTGTGTGTTGTACTTTGGCTTGAGGTTTTCGGCACCTTTCAATGCCTCAGTCATTGGTATATCACCAACGGTCATGGTCATTTGATAGAAAAGATAAGCACGAACAAACTTACCGATGGTGCTGTAAGGATTTACAGCAGAAGCACCAGATTTTAGGGCTTCCTCTTCCATCTTCACTACGTTTTTCAACGTACCATAAGACAAAGATGCACCACCCCAGTTGTATTCCTGGTTTCCATAATAGTTGTAATTACAGCATGAGAACTGGTTCCAGCGCTGCTGGAGACCCCATGCACCGGGGGCCAAACTAGCTTCAACACCATTTAATACCAGTGATGCTGGCACTGATTCAGGATTATTGGGGTTCATTTCCATTTTGTCATAGGTCTTGCTGCAAGAAGAAGCAAACAAGGCTATCAACATGATATACGATATAATCTTTTTCATTTTCCTTGATTTTGAGGTTAATTAGAATACAAGGTTGATGTTCAATCCAAACCTTCTAACTGTAGGTGTCTGCAATGAAGTTGAAGTTTGTGTACCAGCATACTGGTCCAAATCAACATCCTTGTTTTGCTTCTCCTGGAAGTAGAACAGATTCCTTCCAACAAATGAGATGTTGGCGGAACGGAATACAGTCTTTTTCATCATAGATTCAGGGAATGCATACCCAAGGGTGATTTCACGGAGTTTTGAAAACGACTTGTCTATCAGGTTTCCACCATCTTGGCCATAATAACGGCTAATATAATCCTGAGCGTATGTCTTGATGTCATTAGGAGCAAATGTCAGGCTCTTCTCATTGCTTAGCTTTCCAGTAACAGCATCATAGACAGGTGTTCCAGCAACAATCTTCACCCCTTCGCCTACATAAGATTTTATCCCTTTGGTATCTTGGTATCTGGCTGTACCCAATGCACCCTCAGTTGTTTCAATATGGCGTCCACCACGGAAGGTTTGCTTCCTGATGTAGTTTTGCATGGTTCCACCTACACGTCCATCAAACTGTATGGTCAAGAAAACAGACTTGTATTTAAACTTGTTGATAAATCCCCATGACCAATCAGGAGCTCCAAAACCAAGACGTTGGGCCTTAGGAAGAACGATAGGACGACCACCTGCATCGTTAATTATCTTTCCATCAGACGTTCTGGCAAAGTCACCTGCTTGATAAATATCCAACCTGTCACCTTTTTTAAGGTACAATGCACCTACCTGAATTGAATCAGCACCATTAGGCAATTCAGCATAGGTTTGCTTATAAGCAGCCCAGTTGAAATTCACATCCCAAGAGAAGTTCTTCTTCATGATGGGTGTACCAGAAATAACAACCTCAGCACCTTTGGTTGCATATTTTGCAGCATTGATGAAGATACCTGAGTAACCTGTTGTTTGTGAAATGGGGTTACGGAAGATTTGAGGACCATCAATATATTGGAAGATGGTTGGCTCGATGGCCAATCTGTTCTTCAGGAACCTGATTTCAAGTCCAGCTTCAATGTTTGTACGGGAAGCGGGCTTGATTTCATCATAAAGATTGTCTGTAAAATAGGCAGCAGTGGTATTGTTATAGTTCAAAGGCGTTGAATACACATTGCTGATCAAATTGTATGTTGGTCCATCATACGCTGTTGTATAGGCAGTGCCGTAACCAACAGGATAAGAAGAAGGTCCTACATAAGAAGAAGTACCACCGTCCCTTACATTAGCATAAGCCGCCTTTAATTTCAAAAAGCTGATGGCTGCTGGAAGATCAAGATAATCGCTCAATACAGAGCTCATAGACAATGAAGGATAGGTTCCTGCTTTAGAACCAGGAATTGCAGATGACTTATCTGAACGGATGGTTGCACTGATGTTGGCATATTTCCACAAAGCAACATCAAGTGAACCGTAGACTGATCCAACAATCATATCAGATGCAAAGTTAGAAGCCACTACAGGATTTCTGGAGTTAGCAAACGTATAAATGCCTGGTACGTTCAGGTAGTTGGTAGAGGTGAAACTTGAGTTGAACTTCATGGTCCTGAGGTTGGCACCAGCGAGGGCTGATACATTCAAGCCACCAAGGAAAGATTTGTTGTATTTTCCAATCAACTCAGTATTATTTTCAAACAATTTCCTGTCATCTTCCCTGTAATCTCCTCTTGCTTCTTCACGACCATATGACGTAGCGGAGTATGGGAATTTCTCAGTACGGAAAAGGTCATAAGTTGTTGCAGAAGAACGTGCAATGAAATCGAGGTTTTTGCTGGCCTTGTAGCTCAAGGTCATGTAACCATAGAAATCATTTTTGTAATGTCCACGAAGCCACTCTTTTGCCATGAACCAAGGATTGTTGTAACGCTGGTACTCAGCATAGATCTGCTGAACACCTTCTTTACCTTTCTGCCAGTAGTTTTTCATGTCATCAACGCTCCAGTCAGCACCACCCCAAATAATCATGTTGTAGATCATTGAGTTCGGTCCGTAGTTCACATCAGGAACATTGGGAGTAAACTGCCTGGTATAGTTGACATTGGCATCAAAACGCAGTTTAGAACTGAAATTGTATCCAATAGATGAATTGAAATTCACTGAATTCAGTGAAGTGTTGGGAACGATACCCTTTTGACCAGTATGGGTAAGTGAAAAACGGATGTCCGATTTTTCATTGCTAGCTGAAACAGCAACGTTGGTAGTTGACAACATACCAGGTTGAATAAACCTCATAAGGTTATCCTTACCTCGTGCAGTCCAAGGAGTTGCTGTGCGTTTACCAGTTAACGGATCAATCGGTGAATCGTATTGGGCTATCAGTTGTCCTTCAAATTTAGGTCCCCAAACGTCATAGTCACCATCGTTGAGTCCACCGCCACGTCCATCTACAAATGCATATTGACCATGGTCGCCAGGACCATATTCATCCTGCACTTTGGGGATCGCATTGAAACCACTTTCGACCATTACGCTTGAATTCAATTCAACAGAATATCCACGCTTGTCTTTGGTTCCCTTCTTTGTATTGATGATGATGGCACCATTGATGGCCCTGTTACCATACAATGCAGATGCAGCGGGCCCTTTCAAAACAGAGAATGATTCTATGTCATCAGGGCTGATGTTCCAAGTGTCTGAGTTGATTGGAATACCATCAACCACATAAAAATTGATGCCAGTACCACGAAGCACTACTTGTGGACGACCGAGGATCTCAGCAGAAGCACCAACATTCAAGCCAGCAACTTTACCAACAAGGCTGTTGATGGCGTTGGGTTCACGGGCCTTGATCAAATCAGCACCTTTTACTTCCTGAACGGAGTAACCAATTCTCTTGGATTCTTTTCTGATACCCAAGGCAGTCACTACCACTTCATTCAGCTGACCCGCTTCTGTTTCAACAGAAATAAGTTGGCTTCCAGCCTGGTTGATTTTGAATTCTTGTGTTTTAATACCCACACCAGAAATAACCAGTACGTCTCCAACTTTTGCAGTCAGGTAGAAAGTACCATCTGCAGATGTAGATGTTCCGTTTTTAGCACTCTTGACAATAACAGATGCACCTGCCACAGTCTGGCTGGTTGCACTGGAAACAATTTTACCGCTAATGGTAGACTGTGCAAGGGCCAAGTTAGGAGCCAAGCTACCCAACAAGACACAAGCAAGCATCATTAAGCTGTTTGCAAATTTTCTCATGATAATTTTACTTTGGTTTGTTCGCAAAATTATCTGAGCAATGTAAAGGAATTACTGCTAGGCTATAAAGGAAACATTACACTAGTATTACGGGAATGTTATGGGCGGTGTAGCAAATGAAGACTGGTCAAACGTATATTTATTTTTGCTCAACGTCTTTGACAAACCCAATCAAACCCTTGAAATAGGTCTGCTGGTCATCATACATGGACATATGGCTGCCGTTTTCACAATAGAGGTAGGTTCCCTTTTTGAATTGTGATGCCATCCATTTCATGTGCTCTGGATCCATGGTATCGTGCTGGGCACCCACCACCAAAGCTGGAATCGCGATTTTGTTCAGTTCCTTGCTTACATCCCAGCTCGTTAAACGGCCTGAAATACCAAACTCACTGGGGCCTTGCATGGTCACGTAAAGGGATTGATTCATTTTGGCAAATGAACGGCTCACGGGCTCAGGCCACTGGGCGGAAGGAAGTCTTAAAATATGTTTTTCGTAAAAATTAGGGATTAACAGGCCCATGTAATTGGGGTTGGCAAAATCATTCCTGGCTTCCATTGCCATGAGTGTATCCAAAACGGTCTTGTCGAATTGTTTGGACAGGACTTCATCCGCATATTTTCCGTAGTCCGGACAACTGGACATCATGTTGGAGATGACCAGCGCTTTCATTTGGTCCTGGTATTTCAAGGCATATTGCATGGCCAGGATTCCTCCCCAACTGTGACCGAGCAGATAAAAATTATCCTTGTTCAAGCCCAATGCCTTGCGCACCTGCTCAACTTCCTCTACATACCTTGGCAGATCCCAGTAAGCAGTATCATTGGGGTTGTCAGACAAACCACAACCCAGTTGATCATAGTAAATGAATTCAATGCCTTCCTGCGGAAGGAAGTTTTCGAAACACTCAAAATACTCGTGGGTGGCACCGGGTCCGCCATTCAACAACAAAATCCTTGTTTTGGGATTGTTGCCAAACCGCTTGGTCCATACCTTGAATTTTTTGCCAAAACTTTCAATTTCAACAAATTTTACATTGCCAGACTGTATACCAGAATCCTGTTGGGCAAAATAATCTTTCGTGTCAACAGCTGGCTGGTTTCCCGGTTGGCAAGAAAAGAAAATTGTTGACAGCATCAAGACAATCACTAATTTTTTCATTGGAATCCTGTTTAAATGATTCATCCCCGAAACGGTGGGTAACGGGGATGAAAATAATTAAAAAACTGACAACAGCGCCGCGCTATTCTTTGCGGGGCAACTTGGCGTCCCTTTGTGCAGTATTGTATACAAATGCAGCCACGATGGTAGCAATTTGTTTCAAATCTGGAGCAGACAGGTGGTCATACACATCCATGTTGCTGTGGTGGGTTCTGGTATCATATTCAATTTCATCCTGAATGAACTGGAAACCTGGGAGCCCGACACCATCAAAAGATTGATGGTCTGTACCGCCGGTATTGCTGATGGTCACAGTAGATGCACCAAGGTCCTTGAAGGGTTCAAACCAGGCGGCGAAAATATTCCTGCAAGCCTCATTGCCCTGGAGGTAGATGCCCCTGATCTTTCCTGTACCATTATCAATATTATAATAGGCAGAGAACTTATCATGTGCAGGAGTCTTGGCAATGGTGCCATTCCCACCAAAGGTCTTGGCAACATATCCGCGGGATCCCAGCAAGCCTTGCTCTTCAGCACTCCAGAGACCGATGCGGATGGTTCTGCGGGGCTGAACATTGAGGGTCTTCATGATGCGCATCACTTCCATCATCACGGCAGAACCAGATGCATTGTCGGTAGCGCCTGTACCAGCCTGCCAGGAGTCGAGGTGAGCACCAATCATGACCACCTCATCCTTGAATGCAGGATCAGTGCCAGGAATTTCAGCAATAACGTTGTAGCCCTGAAGATCATCAGTATAGAATTTTGTTTTCACTTCAGTATCCACCTTAACAGCAGTGCCTGATTTTGCAATCCTCAACAGGGTATTGTAATCTTCAACACCCATGGCCATGTCCAAAAAGTTTTCAGGATCACCACCCTTGTATGTTCCGCCACCCTGGGCAAATACAGTACCATCATGGTTTCTCAATGATGTGCTCACCATGGCTACCGCGCCTTCTTCTACTGCCATGGTTTTTAACATGGTCAAGAAACGCATCGCACCAAATCCACCCCTCTGCATCTGTTCGCGCATGCGGCGCATGGCGGCTGTGTCGCGGGGCTGACGTTGTTGCTGGGCAGGAACTCCTTTGGCCTCAGCCATTTTGGCGAGTTGATCGTCAGTATACCGCTGTGCATCGGCCTTGAAGCTTTGCACATAATCATAAGACATGTCTGGCAAAATGATTTTTCCCTTGAGTTTGCCCTTGTACGCCATCACAGCAAGAGAATCCTTGATATCTACTAGCAACACTTCAGCGGATTTTAATCCCTTTGTTCCCTTGGTCCATGTTTTGGGATAGACCATCATGGGTTTGTAATAAGGAGCGGTCATGGCGAAATACATTTTCTCCAGTTCCCAACCCTTGCCAAACTCACCCCAGGGATCCAGGGTTGCATTTTGAACACCCCACTCGGTCAGTTTGTTTTTCGCATAATTGGCCGCTTTGGTGTATCCTGGCGAATTGGCAAGCCTATTTCCATTGAGGTCTGTCAAATGAAGAGCAATGTCCATGACCTGTGATTTTACCAATCCCTGTTCGCGGATCTTGGCCATCATGTTGAGATCGACTTTCTCCTGGGCAAAGGACCCAAGGGACGTCATCATCAAAAGAATAAAAGACGACAATATTTTCATTGTAATTATTTTGATGAATGTAAGAAAAATCGATGAAATCAATCAGGTCTGGCTATTTAAATGGTGTAGACCACCGCTTGTCTGTATACACATTCTTCCCTGATAAGGTCTTGATAAAAGCCACTACTGAAGTTATTTCTGATTGCTGCAGGTTCAGTCTTTGGACATTACGACCATTGGGTTTTAGCCTTTGATCCAGGTTTGCATTGTCGTTGATGAATCCGCCATAATGTGAAATGGCAGTGGCAAGATCACGAACACCTCCAGAATGCATCATGCGACCGTTTAAAATACCCTCTGCGTTCATCAGATCCCTCAGAGAGGGAGCACGGGTGACGGTGATATCCTGTCCATTCCCTGAAGCCAGAGCAGTAACACCATTGTTTCTTGACCTGGGATCAATGTCAAACTCAGGTGCCCTATGGCAACCGTTACAGCCTAATCCTCCGCCAATCCGGCTGCTGTTCGCATCAAAAACAGGAGGCGTCATGAACAATCTTTTCCCTTCATTTTCAATGGCGGTAAAATTGCTGAAATCCTGATTTGCGTTGTTGGCCAATGCACGTCCAGCGTCATATTTGCTATCAAAAGATTGAATACTCCTCACAAACTGGGCAAGGCATTCTTGCATCCGCGACTCTGTAATGGTTACATCACCATAAGCAAATTTGAAAAGTTCATTGTAGTATCCAATTTTTTGCAATTTTGCCAACAGGGTATTGATGTTGTCCCTGCCGAACTGCCCGCTATATCCCATTTCCACATGATTGGCTATCGGCTGTGTTGTCTGTGCTTCAAGATTAATGGCGCGTTCATCCCAAAAAAACCTGGACTCTTCTGCATAACGGGCATTGATCAACCTCATGGAATGACGATCAGTAACGCCACCCAAAACACCATTGCTTACCAATGCAGTGTCAGAAAAGGCAAAGGCTTGTTTATGACAACTTCCACAAGAAACAGTGTTGTTTATGCTCAAATTCTTGTCGTAAAAAAGTACCCTCCCAACGGTGGCTTTTACATTGGTGATGGTATTGGAGCCAGTATTATCCCTGGTGATGTAAGCCGGCTTCCCCTGGTTGGCATAATTGGCTAAATTCAAAGGATCAATTTCAGTACCAAAAAATGCCTTGATGGCTGCATATGCATCAACAGTTGATGTGGGAGTATTCCCCGTTGGAGAAGCGGGTAAAACAACCTCCTCCTTCTTACAAGCAGCAAAAAAGAGAAAGGATGTTACAATTGTAAGGCATAACAATGATTTGTTCATACAGCAGGGTTTTTCCTATGACCTATCGCTTACGTTCGGGTTTAATGAAAACAGTGGTGTAAATATACTTTAACAGTTCAATCACAGTTCAGCATCTCTGAGGGGAATGCCGACGTTAATTTTTACAAAACAACATCAATCTCTCAGCAAACTAATACCCATCAGCCCAATGACTACATCATTTGCGATGGTTTTCAAGGTGATGCTTTTTAATGTCTTGGAAGAATCAATCAACATATCGAGGACTGTGGCAGCACCACCATCAATTTTCTTACCATTGTATTTTGCCTTAGATTCCTCGCCGGAAACAAGTTTTCCTGTCTTCAAATGTACCCGCATGGGCCAACAAATAAGGAGAACCCATCTGTTCCATCGATTGTTGGTCCAGCTCCCATCCTCCATGCTTGGCAAATTGTTCCGCTTCTACAAATAGGAATTCTCCTGCAGCTGTTGAATTGGATTCATTTGAGAACAAAGGCATTCTAGCTGCCAATAAAAACAAACTGGTATTGCCTATATATCCGACAAATTGCCTTCTTTTCATGTTGGTTGGGGTTAAAGGGCTAAAGACTTCTACAATTATACGAGTTTACGCAAAATACTTTAAAAGCTGAATTGAGCTGGGTCAAAAATCTTCAATTTAAGTATCTATACCGTTTGCGGAAAAACCAAAGGCATAAAATTATTGATCCAACCCTGGGTCATTGGGTTGAACCTGGAGAATAAACAAAATTAAACACCTGGTATGATGAACCCTAACCCATAAAATATGTTCAAGGAAGTGGCTAGCAGTCAATAGAATGAATTTTATTTTTTTAAAGCCTGAATTTTCACTGATCCATCTTCAATCCAATTTCCCTTTTGATCCTTTTTGACAGGCACAAAAGCAAAAATCCATTTTTGGTCTATATACGTTCTTGGCACCCTCACAAAAATCTTGTTCCAACCTTTTTGCAATTCGACAGCAGCAGGCGGGCGAGTCCAATAAAACTCTTCTTCGCTATACGGCATTTCATTGGCTGGCTTATCCCATGTTGCTTGCAAGTACCTGTGGCCTCCAGGCATGTTCCAGACAGGGCCGGGCAGTTCTTTGTCATTGATGAATATCGCTCCGCCATTGGCATCCCAGTGGCCATTATTTGGAATGCCGGCACTCCTCCTGTTGCTGCGTGCGGCAGCTTCAAAACCAATGACGGCATCTATTTTCCTGGCTTTTGCACTGAAGGTGTACGCAGTCAGGTATACCGTTTCATTGGCGGATTTTGACAATTTTTTTGCTCCACCCAAAAGCTCTTCAAAGCGAAGGATGCCGCCAGTGACAATTTTTGTTTGGTGGGATAGTGAAGTGCCAACCGCTGTATTCACTCCAATGAATTCCTTATCAATGCCATCATTATCACTGCGGTAAAAAGGGCCTGACATGCTCCATTCAACATGACCAAAGGGCACATAAGGAAAATAATCAGTTGAGAAAAACAATTGCTTCTGCATTCTCAAACGCCGTTCGAATTCGACAAAATGATTGTTGGCTTCGGTACCTGCTGCTGGCAATACATTCATATAATCTGGTCTGAAATCCGGACGTCCACACCAAAGGGATTCGCTATAGGCAATGGAACCGGGCCATACAGGGTTGATCAATGGAATTTTTGACTTGTCCTCCACCCTTACATCTGGCCAACAGCAAATGATACCGCCCAGGGCCAATGAATCGCCCAAGGGCTTGCTGCAAATTTGCTGGAAGAAATACCGCTGGATCAATGAGTAAGCATCGTAATTGTTGAGGTAACCACCATAAGAATCAACATAAGGATTTTTGCTTGTCCTTCGGTGAACAAAAGTTGCATCCTCCAGCCAAACCTGCTCAATGGTGCCAGGTTCAGCAGTCAGACCGGGGTTCCATACCATCACATTTCTTCCATTGGCTTTTACACGGGCAGTCATCCGCTTGATGAATGCTGCCGGATTGGCGATCCGTACTTCATCAGAGCCGAGGTGGATGGTGGGGCAATCAGTAACCGGTACTTCGGCACAAAATTCATCAATCAGTTTTTCCAACACTTGCATTCCTTGTTCGCTTTCCATTTTAAATCCGAATGTTGGCTCAAAATATTTGCTGTGGCCAGGCATATCGAATTCAGGAATGATTGAAATATTGCGATCATGGGCATAGCGGATCAACTCCCGTATATCATCAAAACTATAGCTGCTGTCAGGATCACGGCCTGGCATTCTATTTTTTGCATTGTTCAGTTGTGGGTAGCGTTTGCTTTGGGCACGCCATGCAGGATTGTCGGTAAGGTGCCAGTGAAATGTATTGAACTTATACCAGGAAAGTTTATCCAGCTGTGCCTTCAACATTGCAATGCTTTGAAAATTTCTTCCATTGTCATGCATAAATCCACGCAAGGCAAATGCTGGCCAGTCCTTAATCTTGCATCCGGGAAGTTGTTGCAATGTACTTTTTTGAGCCATGATTTGCCGCAGGGTTTGAACCGCATAATAAAACCCAGCAGCATCATTAGACTGGATAAGTATACCAGTACGTGTAATATCCAATTGATAGCCCTCTGCCTTTAAAGTTGGATTATTTCCCAGCTTTAGCTGGATAACATGATGCGGTGCTTGTTCATTGGCAGACAAGCTTTTCACATTATATTGGATCGAAGCAGCTACCAGCAGCTCTTTCAAAGAACGAACTGCATTTTCAGTCAGCGAAGATTGATTTCCACAAACAACAATTGTCAGTTGGGAAGGACGCTTCCATGCTTCCTTCAACCACTGTACTTGTTGTGGAAAGGGAATTAATGCAACAGGTGCCTCCTTTAAGGTTTGTAAGCGTTGAGGTGCAAGCCAACTACCACTTGCTGTTTGTTGTGCTTGAGTATCCAACACCAAGAGGAACAGTAGAAAAAAAATATAGGGTTTCATTTGAACGATTGTTGTTTTGCGATTCCCCATCATCAGCAAATCACTTCAGCATCTTCTTGAAAGAAAATTTTTGAAAAACCATGTGAGCACCACTGCCTTCGTATAAAATACCAATCGTGTGCTCATCAACTGAAGTTATGCAAGAATAACCAAAACTGTTCCATTCATCCAAGAGCATCCAGTGCTCTTTAGGCCAGGTAAGCCCATCATCAAAACTCATTTTAATGGTCATGTGGTTGCGACCGGTTTTGGTATTGGGGTTTGAAAACAGCAATACTGAAGCAGGTTTTCCATTTTTTGTATAGTTGTGCTTGTGGGTACTGGCCATGCATACAGGTTCGTTCAATGCATTGCGGCTTGCGGCATGACTGGTCCAAGTTTTACCCAAATCACTGGTAACCGCCATTGCCCTGCCATTGTTATCCCCTTTGCGGGTAGCATTTTCATTGGCCCGCATGTTAAGCATGATGTCTCCATTGCTCAATTGAACAGCCATGCTTTCAGTGGTGCTGCCCGTGTCTGCAGCTGCTGAACTATGCCAATTTACACCACCATCTTTGCTGTAGGTGATATTAGAAAATGGTCTGCCGTTCTTGTCTCTGCCCTGTGTTGGGAATACCAAGGTGCCATCGTTCAGGGTGATGCCATGTCCGGGACCGGGAGCCCAAAGCCACCACTCTTCTTTTTTACACATCCTTGTAAGGTTGATGGGATCACTCCATGTTTTGCCCTCATCTGTGCTCTTCACAATCAAAAACTGGCTGCTCTGTTTTACATCAAAACCCGGCTGTGATCCTTTTTCGCGCCATTGGTGGTTCCAGGCTTTGCTGCTGTCTGTGAGGCCTTCAATCCATTTTCCATTTTTATCCAGGACACCATGCATCCAGAGTCCGGCTATATAAATTGCTCCGGTTTTGTCATCGCTTAAAATACAAGCATCAGAAACCCCATTGAACTTCTGTGGCAAACCACCCCATTCTTTCATGTCGATCGCAACCTGCATGGGCAACCACGTATTGCCGCCATCAAGGCTTCTGCTCAAGCCAATGTCCATGTGGCCCTGGAGGTCACGGCTGCTCTCACGGCGCATGTCATACACAGCCAGCAAGGTTCCATTTTTAGAAGTGGTGATGCCTGGGATGCGGTACGTATGTACATTATCATCATTGGGTTTTCTCAATGCAACTGCAAATTTTTGCTGGATGTTTTTTTCTTCGGGAGCAGGCACAAGACGCTTATCGCCAATGTTGACTTGGGTACAACTGGCATCAGCTTCATTTAAAGCATTGGCATTGGGAGACAGGGTACAACTCAACCAAAAATAATGCGTACCGGGATTGAGCTGCTGGGAACCACTGATGGTTACCTTATTCTTCATGGATGAAACACTGCCAAACAGTTGTGCCTTGGAAAAATCCAATGATGCACTTGCAGTGGAATCATTTTTAAAATAATACAATGAAAGTTGTTCTATATCCTGCAAAGAGGTAGTCCCTTTCAAGCTGAACTGAAAACCATTTACCGCCACTCCCTTATTGCCTGACACCACCAATTTCAACCTGATGAATGGATTGCTTGATTTCCCTTTCAACAAGGGCACCTGGTATTGCTCTTGCAACACCGTTACTTCAACAGAGGATTGTGCATCTGCGTTGGCGATGAGCACCAACAAGGAAATGACCA
The DNA here is from genome assembly GCA_947442625.1 of Chitinophagaceae bacterium. Taxonomy (GTDB): domain Bacteria; phylum Bacteroidota; class Bacteroidia; order Chitinophagales; family Chitinophagaceae; genus Pollutibacter. The sequence goes on along the minus strand of CANEWJ010000003.1, from coordinate 10,058 downwards.
TGGCAAAAAATCTATTCAGCTTCATTTGGGAAAATTTTAAACAGTTATAATTCTTTTCTGTCCATGGGAATGGAAGGGACCCTATCAAAAAACCCAACCGCATCCAGCTCCGCATGTAGCTTATCGTAATTTGTTTTGTTCAGTGTAACCAATGGAAGCCTGCAAGGACCCATGTCAAAACCCAACATTTTCATGATGGCTTTTTGGGCAGGGACAGATGGATAACGGGCAAAGATGCGGATCACTTCTACCATAAATGAATGGTTTTCCCTTGCTGCGTCGTTTTTACACTGCTGGTATAGTGCTGCCGTTTTCAGGTACTCTGGCGCAGCGAAAGTATAGGTGCTTCCAATGGCGCCTTTTGAGCCAATGGACAGGGCAGGCAACAACAACTCATCAAAACCAAAGAGCACATCGAATTTTCCGTTTTTAAGTTCCAGACAGCTTTGGTATTCATGAATGGTAGCAGAAGTATACTTGATTCCTGCTAGGTTTGGTATAAGATCACCTGCATAATTCAAAAAATCTATCATGTCCATTCCTACACCAGTAAGGATGGGGATATGGTAATAATAAAAAGGAAGTTGGGGCGCAGCTGCTGCAATTTCAGCCATACAATGCGCCAATGTTTCGACTGAAGTGGGTTTGAAATAGAAGGCTGCAACAGATGAAAATGCATCAGCGCCAATTGCCTGAGCATGAATGGAAAGCCTTTTTGATTCAGCAATGCTGCTGTGCCCAACATGGACAATGATCAGCAATCTCTTGTTGGCGGCTTTTACAAATGCCTCAGCCACCATCATTCTCTCCTCAGTGGTCATGTTAGGGCCTTCACCGTTGCTGCCACAAACAAATATCCCCTTCAACCCATCTTGTAAAAGCTTTTCAACCAATGCAGGCACCAAACCAAGGTTCAGTGATCCGTCTTCATTGAATGGTGTAAAAGCGGCAGCGATAAGACCTTGAATCTTCATTTTCATTTCATTCACTTTTTTTATTCATCTGTTTGTATGAGATAAAAGGGTCTGAGGAAAATAACCCCAGACCCCATTGTATGACGTTCTAATTCCCGAATGCAGTTTTTATTTTGGCTTTGAAGTTACATATCCCGGTGTTTGATTCACCAATGGATCGTTTGTCCAAATAGCAGGTTCAATGGGCCACAATAACTTGTGTGCGTTTGTGGCTTTATTCAACACACCGTAAGGATGACTTGTACTGATGAATGCAAGCGGATCTGCTCCGAATTTCATTCTTCTTGCATCATACCAACGCTTCCCTTCAAATACAAACTCTTTGCTGCGCTCAGCAAAAATGAAGAGTTCATTGGCATCCTTGCTACGATTTACAAACGGAACCCTGTCATTGGCTGCTCCACCATATGCCCTATCGCGGATTTGCTTGATGAAAACAGTTGGATCTCCGCCTTCAGCGTTTACAATTTCAGCCAGCATCAACAACCTGTCGGCTTCCCTGTAAACAGGCCAGTCATCAGAAAAATAACGCTTGTTTTGGTCCATGGTGCCCAGGAATTTCCTGAGTACGGTATTCCGCGCAAGCACTTTGTATGGAGGTGCACCTGTTTTAGTCACCTTGTAAAAATCATAGAATGTAGCCAGCTTACGCCTGTCTGCAATCTCATAGCTCTGGAACAACTCAAAGCTGTACCGGTAGCGTTGAATGATTTGTTGGGCATTGGTTTGTCCGATATTGAGTGGATCAGGATTGGTAGAAATAAAAGCACCCGATGCCAGAGAGTCTGCATAAAAACCGCCAGCCAATCCAGGCAAATCGTATGTAAAAAGTGATACACTTGGCATTTCCGCTTCAGCAAAAGAATAACTCAATGTAAAAATGATCTCACTGTTCTTTTTGTTGGCATATGAAAACACATCTGCAAAATTAGGACGCAGCGTAAAACCAGTAACCGTATTCAATGCTGCTTTTGCCGTAGCCAAATCAGCTGTAGTGTTGTATACTTTGGCAGACCATAGATAGATCTCCCCTTTCAACATCAAAGCCGCCATAGGATTCCATTGGGCTTTGTTGGCAACAGCTGCATTTCCGAATGTAACAACAGCTTTGTCAACATCAGCTTTTACTGCAGTCATCACCTCGGCCTCAGTGGCCCTTGCTTTGCGCAAAGCCACAGGATCAGTAATACCATTGGGTACCTCAGGAACAAGCCTGAGCGGAACACCTCCGTATGTACGCAGCAAATGAAAATAATAATATGCCCTCATCGCATAAGCCTGGCCGAGGAAATAACTTTTTCTTGCTGCTGTTAAAATGGTTGATGCTTCGGTCTCTTGTATGAAAAGGTTGAGCTGGAGGATTGGACCATAGAAACCAGCCCAATTGCTTACCCCAGAAGAATTCTCTTCCAGGTTTTGCAGAATCAAAGGCACTTCATTCAAAGAAACAGGAAATATCTCAGCTGTGGTAAAACCACCTCCACGCATTTCGCCCAACCGTAAAAACTGAAACATATTTCCCCTGAACTGGGTGTGCAATCCTTGCATGAAACCGCTGATCTGGGCTTCGTTTTTCCAGAAATTTCCACTACCAAATGAATCCTGCGGTGTTAGCTCCAATGTTTTTTTGCATGATGTCATTCCGATTGTCAACATTGCGAAAAACAGAACGACTTGAAATGTATTCTTTGTCATTGTGTATGATTAAAAAATTAGAATGTAAGATTTGCTGAAAAAACCATTTGGGTAGGAATGGTATATGCACCATCCTGTTCGCCTGTTCTTTCCGGCAGTTTGAGCATTTCATTGCTGATATAGCCAAGGTTCTGACCCGTCACCATCAAGGTAAGTCCTGCAATTTTAGCCCGCTTCAAAAGATTCTGGGGAACGGGGTAGCTGAGCGTTACCTCCCTGAAACAAAGGTAATTTGAACTCACCCAGAACATGTTGCTGTTCCTGTCGTAATTCTTTTTCAATTGTTGGTCTTGGTTCATATACGTTGGGAACCTGGCATTGGGGTTCTCTGGTGTCCATGAATCTTTTACAAAATTTGTACCATTGAATTCGCCCTGCATGCTGCCCATGGCCCAAAGCTGACGGAAATCCATTTGTACAAATCCCAAGGCATAATCCATACGGGCAAACAATTGCAATCCTTTCCAGCCAACGGAAAGATTAAAGCCACCCGTCCAGCGTGGGATTGTTCGTCCCATGAAAACCCTGTCCCTGAAATCGATGGTGTCATTCTTGTCAATGTCTTTCCAGCGAACATCACCCAGGCTGGTTGTCCACCACTGGTTTGGATTCAATCCCCTTTGGGTAAGCAATTGCCGACTCGTCAGTGGACGACCAGCAGCAGCATTCAGCTGTACCTGCCCAGCTGCCAAATCAATTTTGTTGTAGGCTGCAAGATCTTTTGCATCCCTGATCAGCCCTTCCATGACAAATCCAAAGAGTTCACCAGGCTCCTGTCCTTCCTGCAAACCACCAACCCAAATGATTTTTCCGGTAACAGGATCATAAATCTGGGTACCACCTTGTCTGTTGTTTTCATTGCCATTGAATGGCAGCTTCAATATTTTATTCTTGTTCCAGGCAATGTTGGCACCAAGGCGTATGTCCCAATCCTTGTTCTGGATGACCTTTACAAACATGTCTGCCTCAACGCCCGTGTTTTGCATCGAACCATTGTTGGTACGAATGCTGCTGACACCCGTTGAGTTGGGCAACAGCACGTTGGCAATTTTATCATTGGTGATACGGTTGTAGACACCAATTGAACCTGTTATCCTGTTTTTGAACAATCCATATTCTACCGCCGCTTCTACCGTGTTGGTTTTTTCCCACCTCAATTTAGGATTGGGAATACCGCCCAAACTGAATCCAATGACGTTTTCGTAGCGGCCAGTCGTGTTATAACCACCCTGCAATTCATACAAGCCTATACCGCCAATGTTTCCGTTTTTACCCCAGCTTCCCCTCAGTTTCAACAAAGAAAGCCATCCTGAAGTACCTTCCATGAACTTTTCCTTATGCGCCAACCATCCAAATGATGCACCGGGAAACACACCATACTGGTTGTCACCAATCAGCCTGGAATAACCATCTTGCCTTGCAGTAAACGATGCCAGGTATTTTCCATCCCAGTCATAATTCACCCTTCCAAAAGCAGAAAGTATTCTTTCTTCAGTATGGTATGAGCCAATAGAGCGCTGGTTGGCATCTGTAGAAGTAGATCCCAAAGCCTCAAAATCATCTGTTGGCGCCAAGCGGCCACTTGCAGAGATGCCATTGTTGTACACATCGAAATACTCACCACCAATCATTGCATCCAAGTTGCTTTTCCCAAACAATTCTTTTTTATAGTTCAAGATGGCATTGAAGGTTTGACGGAATACCCTGTCAAAAGATGCAGAACTGACACGGTCACGGTTCCAGCCTGCATTGGGATTGGTATAACTCAAAACACCGGTTCTGAAATCCTTGTTAAACGCTTCAGAAACCTGCTCATCGTACATGAAAATACCACCTACCTTGATGTAAAGGTCTTTGAAAAGATCTGCTTTCAAGGACTGCATCAAAGTAAACTTGTCTGATTGGTTCCTGCGGATAAACTGTGGCTCATTGATCGTAGGGTTACCATCTCCTGCGTTACGGCCCAGCAATACGTCTCCGTTTTCATTCACACCCCTCATGGTCGGTGCAGCCATCAGGATTCGACCCCAATAACTCGCATCTGAGGTTTGGGCTTGATCCCTGAAGTTTGCTTTTGCAAAGGCAACGCTGCTTTCTGATTTCAACCAGCTTTTGATTTTATAGTCCCCATTGATGACAAAGTTTAACCGGCGATAGAATGAAGCTTTGGCAATGCCATCTTCATTGTACATACCCAAGTTGGCAAAATAGGTACCCCTGTCATTCCCGCCAGACATGCCGATGTTATAATCCTGCAATACAGCCTGGTTGCGGAATGCATTGTCTGCATAGCTGAACTCCTTGTAAAGAATATCTTTGATGGTGCCTGCAGGGTCATACGCTCCTGCAGCATTCGTTGGAATGGCATCCTTCATCACTTTCCATCCATTCCCTTTGTTCAGCAATTCCCTGTTTGCATCAGATAAAATCATAGGACTGAACAAGGCATTCAAGTCATAATTGCCGTCCACTATTGCACCAGCGGCATTCTTGTATACGTTTCCTGTTCCCCGAGGCCCAGAAGTATTGATCAAACTTTGGTTGCCATTGACTTTAAAGGTTTCAACCAATGCTTTCCTGCCCCAAAACAAATATTCTTCAGCATTAAGCAATTCATAAGGTGAATTGAGGGTATTGACCCCTGATTTCATTTTGAATGCAATGGATGAAGCACCGGCCTTTCCGCGCTTGGTAGTAATCAAAATTACACCATTGCTGGCCCTTGCTCCGTAGATGGCTGTGGCAGAGGCATCCTTCAGCACTTCAAGGCTTTCAATTTCCTCCGGATTGATATCGCCCAAAGAAGGCCTGAATTGCCCATCCACAATAACCAATGGAGAACCGGAACCATCAAAGTTGGTTCCACCCCTGAGTACAATGGCAGGCAACGCCCCAGGCTTACCTGAAGTGGTTGAAACCCTTACACCCGCTATCGTTCCGGCCAATGCTTGAGCAGGATTGGCACGGACACCTGTTTCCAGGATTCGCTTGTCCAGTTTTGAAATTGACGCTGTCAGGCTGCTTTTCTTCTGTGTGCCATAACCCACTACCACTACTTCACCAAGATCTGTATCATCGGTCTGCAGTTTAACATTGATCATGTCAGCTGCACCTACTGTAATTTCTAATTTCGCAAACCCGGTTGATGTGAAAACAAGCACATCGCCTTTGTCGGCAGCAATGGTATAACGACCATCTGTGCTTGTTTGTGCACCAACAGTAGAACCTTTTTTGGAAATACTGACTCCAGCCATGGGCGTTCCATCTTCCTGAGAGGTGACCGTACCGGATATTTTTTTGGATTGTCCCCAGGTGACATTGTTACTGAATACCAGCAATACCAGTACCAGTAAAATTTTGATCCCTGATTTCATAAGCAGTAGTTTTTAATTGAAAAATGAAATATTTATGTTCGAATATACTTATGTAGTACATAATTAACAAAACAAAAACAAAAAACATGGCTTAAATGCCTTGTGCTGAGTAATATTTTACCCTGAATCCCAATAATCTTATTTAGTAGTGCGCTTGAAATGAGGTTCCAGGTGATCGCGCATACCCTTTCTGAATTCTTCTATAGTTCCATTTTTTAAAAGATTGACAAGGTCGAGGTGTGTAACCTTGGCTGCTGCAGGCTTTTTTTCTACGGTCACCAGGTGCCCAAAAATGGGAAGCAACATGGTTTGGAAACGTTGCATCGTATGATTTCCCGTCATCCGGTATATTTTACCATGAAACTCCACTTCACTCTTGATTCGAAACGCAACATCGTTTTTATCCCGCACTTTTTCAGCCAATGCAATCTGCTCCAGCTCGGCGACGTCTTTTTCGGTTTTGCGGATGAACAAGATATCTGCCAAGCCCATTTCCAAGGTAAGGCGAAGTTCGAAAAAATCCTGTAACGTACTTTGATCGATGATCAGCGGGTCCATTACTTTTTCCAGAGACCCCAGTATATCCGGGCTGGTCAGCACCATTCCTCTCCTTTTTTTGGAATCCACCATCCCCAACACGCGAAGCCTGCTGAGCGCCTCCCGCAGGATGTTTCGGCTTACACCCAATGCCTCAGCAAGTTCCATTTCTTTCGGCAGTGCGTCGCCGGGTTTAAAAGCATTTTTCTTTAGGAAAGCCAATAACTTGAGCTCTACAATATCGGCCATGGTTTGGTGGCTGACCGGTTCAATATCAATTGCAGAAAGCATTTTCTTCATCACAGTGCTTTGGCCAAATGTAGCACATTATTACATATTGCTGTTTTATTATACGAGAAGGCCAATCTATCATGATGGCCTCATGTTCAAGAGCTAAAAACAATTGAGGCCAATAACGCATTAAAAATAATTCATTATCCCATCAACCACCAACTGATGTCCCTTTTCGTTGGGATGGTTCACTTGAGACATATAATCAGCCAATATACCACCGTTAGAATGTATTTTTTGAAAAGACGCATAGCTGTTCACCAACCCAACTTTGAACTCAGTAGACAATTCTTTTATCTGGTTGCAAAGCAATTGAAGATCAGTTTTCGCATCAGCCAAGTCTACTTTCTGGTCAGGTGTTGCCGTCAACAAAATAACCTTGATGTTTTTTTTGAGGGCAGCCTTGATCATGAACTCCCATGACTGGCGTGAAGCCTCCAAACCAATACGCCTGTCATTCAAAGCGTAGTCGATGAAAAGCACATCAGGCTTGTGGTTGAGCACATCGCGCTTAAACCTTTTGGCTCCTTGTGCTGCATTTTCGCCGCCTATGCAAGTGAGGATGGTATTGATGACCGCATAAGGATACACTTGCTTGAGTTCTTTCAACAAGAGATGGGGATAGGATTGAAGGGGCCGCACATCCGGTGTTTTGAAATATCCAGAAGGAACCGAATGCCCATGAAAGACCAAGTTAATGGTGCGATTTTTGGGCCACTGTTTTACCAGTTCCTGCTTGATGGGTTCCAGGTAATTGTTTTTTTCTCCTGGAGGGATGGTATAGTTTACTTTGAGCTTATCGCTATTATCCAATGAAAAAACCTGTCCTGCAAAAGGGGCAAGGATTCCTGTAAGGGATGCTTTTTTGATGAAGTTTCTTCTGGAGGGGGTATTCATTGAAGCAAATTACATATTATCATCAATAATCGCCTACTTACAGCGTATGTATGTGCCTTCCAATAACAGAAATTTATTTAAGTTTAATTCCAGCCTGGGTTCTGTTTCAGCTTAGGATTGCGTTGCAAATCATTGAGCGGAATAGGATACAAGTAATTTCTCTCGTTCCACTTCCTTGGAATTTCATTCATCCATATCAGCTCTCCCGATGTGTTATTTTTCAATAATTGTGAATTAATAGCAGCACCAATTCGCGGTGAAACATCTACATACGTTACTCCACTTACTGCCGGCGTAGGACGTGTGCCCTGGAAAAATGCGACGTCTAAAATACCATCCTCATTCAAATCCATTGGTACATTGAGTGAAGGAACATGAAAACCATTCCATGGCCTTTCCATCAACTCTCCTCTTTTCCAGCGAAGAATATCCGAAAAACGAAATCCTTCCAAGCTCAATTCAATACCACGCTCTCTTCTGATTTCAAGAATGGAAGGATCAGAAATGTTAGGGAAATAGTTTCTTACGAGATAAGGATCTGCTACAGTTGGCTTGATGCTTAAGCCACCTGTAATACCAGCCCTTGCCCTAAGGGCACCAATGGTAAGTGCCCACTCCTGATTGGTAAGTGTACCCAACTCTGCTTTTGCTTCTGCAAAATTTAGCAATACCTCGGCATAGCGAAACAAAGGAACAATGTTGGTGTTTAGTCTACCTGCGTCTAAAGCTGTATTATCTAAAGTGAGCTTTATGGGTTGGTAACCAGTAAATGTGTATGAGAAAACGGGCGGTGCAGGTACTGGCAGTCCATTGGTGGTTCTTTTATAATCTTGGCAACGGATGGATTGTTTTAACCTAAGATCGCGGTTCTTAACCTCATCTTTAAAAAGCATTGTTGCATAACCAGGATTGTTTGTATAAGGAGTCCCATCAATATTTAGAAACGTATTGATGAATTCGCGTGTAAAGCTGGCTTTACTACCATAGGTACCACTCGTCCACCACCAGTTAGCATCACTTAATACCCCAAGGTTTACATCTGCAACTGCAGCTTGTAGCACCTCATTGGCCAATGGGGTATTGCTGGTAAATACATTGCGGTAAGATACACCCGGACCACCAGCGGTATTAATAGAAAAACCGCCATTTTTAATAATTTGATCAGCTGCGGAAGCTGCTTCCTGTAGCCATTTGTTGGCAGTACTTGTCAGATTTAATGAAGTATGGTATTTTCTGAACGTTCCCTCAAAAAGACAAACCCTTGATTTAAAAGCAAAGGCAACCCATTTTGTGATTGTTGTGCGGCTTGGATCGTTTGCTGTAGAAATGTTAGCACAGGCAAAGTCAAGGTCGGCCAATACCGAGTCCATAACCAGTTCTCTTTTGTCGCGTCCAGCATTCAATGCAGTAGTATCATTGATGTCTAACGGTTTTCCGATCCAAGGTACATCGCCAAAGCGGCGAACTTTATCCATGTAGAAATAAGCCCTAAAATAACGCGCTAAACCCAAATAATTGTTCCGAACGCTTACGGGTACTGCCGGGTTGTTACAATTCTGGATGAAATAGTTGATGTTCCTTAAATCTGTCCAAGACCATCCTGAACTATTGTTGGCGGCAAACCCGCCTTCCCTGATAAAATCAGGAACAGCTCTTACTGCCAGGTAATCTGACATTGCATCCAGCGAAATGGAATTACCAGGAAGAAATCCCATTCCATAAAATGAATTCGTATAGAGTTTAAGGCCATTTTCGTTCCCAAACACCGCGGCTTGAGACGCAGTTGACTGTGGTACCTGCTCTAATTTTTCGCAGGCTGAGAAACCTACACTTGCCAGCAACAATCCTATGATTAATTTTTTCATCCGTTTGATATTTAATGTTTTCAGTTTACTTGGTTTGGTTTTTAACTTTATGGTTAAAAACCAAGGTTTACTCCAAAAGAATAGCTTTTTAACATTGGGTAATTGTAGCCATCACCGCTGTTACCACTGTTTGTATCACGATCTGATCGCACGGCATTTTCTACATCAATGGTATTTTTTACAACCCTATACATCGGCGAATACGTAAATAAATTCTCTCCAGAGAAATATATTCTCATGCTTTGTGCACCAATGCGCTTCGTCCAATTTGAAGGAAGGTTATAACCAATTTGGATATTCTTCATCCTTACGTAAGCAACGTTTTGCAGATACCGTGTTTGTGCTACACCCAGGGTGCGGGTAGTGGCGTTAGAGGCTGCTCTTGACATTGTTCTTGGAAAATATGCATTCGTGTTTTCTGGTGT
>CANEWJ010000002.1 GCA_947442625.1 Chitinophagaceae bacterium | reverse complement strand
TTTTCACGGGGCGGAGACGAAAAGATATACAGGGAAAGGATTGGGTTGGGCTATAGGCTCAGCAGCAATGTGCTGAAGGCCATCAACAATGACCTCAAGCATACCATCTTTTCTTTTATTCCCAATACGGCTGAAGTGGCATTCTATGGGTTGCTGAAGGGCATGGAAGATTTCCTCAACCAGATCAAGGTCCAGCGCATCATGGCCTGGGACAAGGATTTCGATGAGGAGAAATTGTCTGAGATGATCAACCGGAAAATCCGTGTTGAAAAAGTGGCCATCAAGGATGTGAAAATGCGCACCTTCATCACTGAGGATGCCAACCGTTCTGAAATGGTGCAACACGTGTATGATGTTACCTATGGAACGGTGCAAGCCAATGTTGATACCCTGGTTGTCATTGATGATTCTATCGTACGCGGTACAACACTCAAGGAAAGCATTGTAAGGATGCTGTCCAGGCTGAAACCCGTAAAAATAATAGTGCTTTCTTCTGCTCCCCAGATCCGCTATCCGGATTGCTATGGCATCGATATGAGCAAACTGGGAGATTTCATTGCCTTCAAGGCAGCACTATCTTTGTTGAAAGACAGGGGCCAATTTGGCCTGCTGGATGAACTCTACAACAAGTGCAAAGACCTTCGCGATAAAGGGCAGTTGCATACTGAAAATGTTGTCAAACAGGTATATGGTTCATTTACACCGCAAGAAATATCTGCCAAAATTGCTGAGCTCATCACCGCACCGGAAGTAGCAGTGCCTGTTGAGGTAATCTATCAAACCATTGAAGACCTGCACGATGCCTGTCCTGGCAACCTGGGTGATTGGTACTTTACCGGCAATTACCCAACCCCCGGTGGAAACCGCGTGGTGAACATGGCCTTTATCAACTTTATGGAAGGCAAGGATGTGAGGGGGTATTAGCATTGGAATTTATTAAACATTTGCCATGGTTTCATAAATTTATTTTATTGAATTGACCCATTGGCCATTGTGATATCTAACAATCGGAAAGCAAAGCCTACAAAGCGTCTCAAAAAATAGTCACAATCTTCATCACAGCAATGGCATGCTGTTTATTGCGGGAGAATAATATTTTAAAAAGCCAGTTCAAATTTGTTTCCAAGATTTGGAAATTCTATGAATCTGACTTAATATGCATCCCGTTAATAAATTGTTATTTATTGTTCAATGTATTTGCAAAACAACTCCACAGAAACGAAACAAACTCATTTATATGGTCTTTGTTGATCACAAGGCATATAGATATTTAACACCTATAATTAAAATTGAAATCAAATGAAGAAAACAGCGATCAGACTTTTGATGTTCCTGTTCTTTTCTGCAATTACGGCCGTTTCGATGGCTCAGCAGAAAAAAACATTCACTGGAACTGTTCTTGATGAAGCCAGCGCGCCTGTCCAAGGTGTAACTGTGCAAGTCAAAGGATCCCAGACATTTTCATTGACAGATGCTACTGGGTCTTTTGTTATCAGTACAACTGTTGCCAACCCTACCCTTGTTTTTTCCGGTGTCGGATTGAACAAAGTTGAACTTCTGGCTTCCGCTTCAATGACTGTTTCCATGAAAGCGAACAGCAATTTGTTGAATGAAGTAGTTGTCACAGGATTTGGTGATAAAAAATCTACCCGCAAACTGTCTTATGCCATCCAAGAAGTAAAGGGTGGGGACGTTGCCCGTGCAGGCCAAGTCAACATCGTCAACTCCCTTCAAGGTAAAGTGGCTGGTGTAATGGTTAACCAAGGTGCTGGTGGACCTTCTTCAAGCTCAAGGATCAGGATCCGCGGTAATGCCTCATTGAGTGGCAATACCATGCCATTGATTGTAATTGATGGGGTATTGATTCAGCCTGGAACTTCTGGAGCTGACAGCTGGGGTGATGCCCGTGACTTCGGAAACCAAATGAAGAATTTGAATCCGGATGATTACGAAAGCGTAACCGTACTGAAAGGTTCTGCTGCCAGTGCACTCTATGGTTCACAGGCGCTTAATGGCGTTTTGTTGATCACCACCAAGAAAGGACGTGAGCGTCCAGGTATTGGTGTAAGTGTTGCCCAAACCAATACCATTGAGCAGGTGTGGAGAATCCCAGCCATGCAAAATGAGTTTGGTGGTGGTATCAACCCCTATTTTGACAAGGCTCCTGATGGCTCTGATGCGATTCTAAACAATAGCTTCTCTCCTTATTATAGCTTTGGTCCCCGCATGGACGGACGCATGATTACTGATGCTGATGGAGTTAAGCGTCCCTATGTAGCCAATGATCTTATGTCATTGTTCCGCAATGGTAGCATTAACAATACCAACGTTGCTGTTGAAGGTGGAACCGACAAGACCACATTCAGGTTCTCATATACCAATACAAACAACAAGTCTATCCAGCCAACAAATGACTTCGCGCGCAACAACTTCAATTTGCGTGCTACCCAAAAAATCGGGAAATATGTATCCATGGATGCATCCATGGCATACGCCACTTCTAATAGTATCAATCCTTTGCTACAAGGAGGAAACTCTAATCCCTTGTTCAGGTTTGCCTTCTCTAACTCAAGGAACCTGCCTTTGGATTATGTGTTGAACAATTATCTTAGCCCCAATGGTGGATCCAATGTGGTAGCTCCTTATTTGAGGGGTGCCAACATCGGACCTTTGTGGCAATTGTATCAGGTCAGGATCAACCAGAAAGAAGACCAGATCCTTGCCAACCTTGATTTGAATGCAAAAATCACGCCATGGTTGACTGCATTGGTGCGCAGCAATATCAATACACTGAATGTTGAGCGTGAAAACAAGAGCCCTGGCGATGGTGTCGGTTTCGGCATCGGGCCTAACTCTGCTGGTGGATATTCTTTGTTCCAAAGCAATTCAAAGAACGCACGTATCCAGGCCTTGTTGACTGCAAGCCGCAAAGCAGGAGAAAATATCGATTACAATGTAACCATCGGTGGTGAAACCCAGCGTGGTCTTGGTGGTCGTCAGCAATCTTCTTCTACAAGTGGTGGACTCCGCATTCCAAGGATTTTCTCTATCGCCAATTCATTGAATGCTGCTACGACAAGTGCAGGTATATTTCCTCAAAGCAGGCTTGATGCGATGTATGCTTATGGTGATGCAACATGGAAAGACATGATCACTGTGAATGCAAGTCTTCGCAATGACTGGAACAGTACCTTGACTTACCCTGATGGAACTGGAGATTTCTCTTATATGTATCCTTCAGTTGGTGCATCATGGGTGTTCACTGAACTGCTTCAAAACTCAAACAAATTGGCCTGGCTGAACTTTGGTAAACTTCGCGGTAGCTTGGGTTATACAGGTGCTGGTACAGGTATTTTTTCCACCACAAGTGGTAACTATGGTTTGCTTGGTAATCCTTTGTTGCCCAATGGAACACCTTTGCCTCAGTATGGTTGGGGTGGATATGGCTTGGGTAACCTCAACCTTAAGCCAATGCGCGCCCGTGAGTTTGAATTTGGATTGGAAGCAAGGATGTTAGATAGCAGGATTCGTGTTGATGTAGCCTACTACAAGAAGAATACCTTCAACCAGATCCTGAACCTGAGTGCTCCTGCAGAAAGCGGAACACCTAGTCGTCAGATCAATGCTGGTAACATCCAGAACCAAGGTATCGAGGCGGTTGTTTCTGCTACCATCGTTCGCAAGAAAAACTTTGAGTATACCACAACTGTTAACTTCACCCGCAACCGCAACAAAGTGGTTGAACTGTATCCTGGTGTTACACAAGTTGAATTGGATTATGCTTTTGGTGCAGACGTTCAATCGGTTGCCCGTGCAGGCAAAGACTACGGTACCATCATCACCAACTATGCCTATGCGACCAATGAAAAAGGCCAGCGTGTATTGAATGGCGATGGTTTGTTCATCCGCAGTGGTTCTTATGGACAAGGTTTCAAAGAAGTTGGAAGCATGATGGAAAGCTTCCTTGCAAGCAATTTGCATGAAATCCGCTACAAGAACTTCACCTTTTTTGCTCAGCTTGATTCTAAAATCGGTGGCAAGATGGCTTCAGCTACCCACCAATACGGTTCACAGTATGGTAGTTTCGAAAGTACTTTGTTCGGTCGTACCAAAGAAACTGGTGGTGTTGAGTGGACAGATGCAACGGGTGTAAAGCGCCAGGATGGTATTGTTCCAGACGGCGTATTCGGAAAAGGTGTTGTGATCAATGGTCGCAATGTAGAAGGCATGTCTTATGCTGAAGCATTGAAATTGGGCCTCAGGCAACCTGTTCCAGCATGGACGTATTACAATGGTATCGCAAGCTGGGGAACTGGTATTCGTGAGTACTCTATTTTCGAGAATTCATGGGTTGCAGTACGTGAAGTTTCTGTTGGATACGAGCTGCCAAAAGCAATGGCCAACAAAATTGCCATGCAGCGTTTACGCCTCAATGTGACAGGTCGTAACCTTTTCTACCTCTATAATACTACACCAGATCACATCAATCCTGAGAGTGTATTCTCCAGCAGGGCAGGTGCATTTGCTGAGTATGGTGGTATGCCATGGGTAAGACAATTTGCGGTCTCATTGAATGCCGGTTTCTAAACAACTGAAATTCATCTTAATTAATTACATGAAAAGTTTATTACAATGCAGATAAAAAATAAAATATTTTCGACAGCATTGGCACTGAGTGCACTGATTTTCGTTGGTTGTCAGAAACAAGATTTTGTTGCACTCAATACCAACCCAGATGTGCTTTATTCAGTCAAGCCAGAAGAACAATTCTTCAACGCAGGAAGACTCGCCCATAGTTCTGATTTCGAGCAGTTCTATGACAACTACCGCAGGATCATGCATTGGATGCAAATGAGTACTGCACAAGGTGGAAACAATGCGACCACTTTCACAGAGTTTGGTAATTTCAATGCCCGATATTCAATCTTTTTCCCTGGTATAGGTAGTGTTACAACTGATGTTGCTAAGCTTACCGAAAAAATGTCAGATGCAGATAAAGCTTCCCGTCAAATGCTATTGGCCATGGCCGAAGTAATGAAGATTTATTATGCTTTCTACGTGTCGGATATCAATGGGTCACTTGCTTATACAGAAGCATTTGATTCAAGGTATGGTGGTACTTTCACTCCGAAGTGGGAAAGCCAGCAAACCCTTTTCAATGCTTGGGAAGCAAGGTTGAAAACCCTTTCCACTACGCTGAAAGCGGGTGCCAACAACCAAATCACCCTTGGAAATTACGATCAGTACTACGCTGGTAACAATACCCGTTGGGCCAAGGCTGCCAACGCACTGCGTATGCGCATCGCAATGCGTATGTTGAAGAGGGATAACGCAAAAGCAACCGCTATTTTAAAAGAGTGTGTGGCTGATGCCTCAAACCTGATGTCATCAAATGACGACAGCTGGGTTTACCTTGCACACCAAAGTTTTACTGCAGGTGGAAACTGGAACCCAGATGGATTCAGGGCGCCAGAACCTACTGTAAACTTCATGTGGACTACCACAGATCCTCGTCTTCGACTGTTTTACCGCAGGAACAACTATAGCCAGGCTAATATTACTACTGCCATTACAGCCCGTATATTGAACGCTGGTACAATGGAACCCGCACGCAGGTTTGTTGGAGCTCCTACAAGCCCAGACAGGGTAAGCACTCCAGCAATTGCTCAATGGTTCACTGGCAGAAGGGTAAATGCGAGCTTGGTGCTGGATACCATCTCATACATCCAACAGCGTATGTTCCAACCAACTTTTGGTGGTGGAACCGGTCAGGCATATTTCCCTGTGATCACTTATGCAGACCAGCTCTTCATGAGGGCTGAACTTGCCGCAAGGGGAATTACATCTGAAACAACCTCAACCCTCTACAACGAAGGTGTTAGGGCTTCCATTCAGTTCTTTAACACAAGGGCTGGTGCCGCTGCAGTTGAAGAATATATGCCTGTGACTGATGCACAGATTACTGCATATTTGGCCAACCCTGTTGTGAGGTTTGATGCTACCAAAGCGCTTGAGCAAATTGCTATTCAATCTTTCATCAACTTCTACAAGCAACCCAACGAAGCATGGGCACTTTGGAAAAGAACAGGTATGCCGAACAGGACTACTGCTCTTGCCAACAGTGATATCATGATCAATGGAACAATATTCGCCATTGCAAGAAGGGCTGTAGTCGGTAATCCTTCTCCTGCAGATCTTAACTTTGTCAACAAGCAAGCTGCCATTGATGACATGAAGAAAGATACTGAATTTGGAGACCAACTCCTTCCATTCGGCAGGGTTTGGTGGGACAAGCAATAATCTTATTCGCATCGACAGATATCAATGCCAGTCAGTACATACTGACTGGCATTTTTTTGGTCTGCATACATCTCATAATCGTTAATTTTGCTGGTATGAAGAATGGATTCAGTCATATTATGGTGATCTTGGCTTCTTTGCTTTTCTTTCATTCCAGCATTTTCGCACAATCGAAAACCAAAAATCGTTCTTCTCCGCTGTATCAAGTAGGACTGCTTTCTCCAAAAACAGGTAGAACGTTTCTAAACGCTTCTCCTCCTAAATTGTGTGCATTGGTATTGCTTTCACCTGATTGCCCTATGTCTATCAATTATACCAAAACATTGAACGACATTCAGCAACAATTTGGCAATAGCGTACAAGTCATGGGAATACTGCCTGGTAAGACTTACAAGGATTCAACCATACTTGATTTTGCAGCATCATATCAATTGCAGTTTCCTTTGTATGTTGATAAAAAAATGCAGCTTTCAAGGAAATTGAAAGGTGAAGTGACGCCTGAGGTTTTCTTGTTGGATGCCAAGGGCCGGTTGCTTTATCATGGGGCAATAGACAACTGGTTGGCAGGCATCGGACAAAAAAGGCAGAAACCCAATGAACATTATTTACTTGATGCCATCAACCAATCCCTGTTGGGGCTGGCTGTAAGCATTCCTTATGTTAAGGCCCAAGGGTGTATTTTAAATGACTATTGATGATGTATAAACTTTCTTTTTTCTCCATCTTCTTCGCTTTGCTCTGCAGCGGTCTTTCTGCGCAAATCCCGAATTTTATTCAGGATGTTGCCCCCATTGTGCATGTAAAATGTACGCCATGCCATCGACCCAATGAGGCTGCTCCCTTTTCGCTGATCACCTATGAGGATGTTTCCAAACGGGCAAGTTTTATAAAAAAAGTCATTTCCTCAGGATACATGCCGCCTTGGAAAGCTCATCCGGATTTTGTTGAATATGGGAATGACAGGTCTTTGACTGCTGCAGAAAAGTCAACCATTATTCAATGGGTTGACAACAATGTTCCAAAGGGAAATGGAGAGATCAAGAACATCAACAACCTGATCAAGATGCGTGGTGTCACTTCCTATCACAGGAATCCTGATACTACGCTGAAAATGGCAAAGTCATTGGCACTGAAAGATGATAATGTTGAGCGTTTTGTGATGTATAAAATTCCATTCGACCTTGATCAAGCCTTTAATGTTGAAGCCATTGAATTTTATACCAACAACAAAAAAGTGATGCATCATGTCAACTATAGTATCCATGAGGTTCCTGATAATGTCCCGTTGACAACCGGTCCCGAAATGATTGATCTTTCTGTGGATGATCCTCGATTGACAGATCAATGGAAGCCTCTTAAACCTACCATCGAGTATTATGGAGGATGGATTCCTGGTGCAACGTTTGAAAGTTATCCCAAAGGAATGGGATGGGTTTTGCCCAAGCGGGGTGTGATCATCCTGACCATGCATTTTGCACCATTGGCAAAAAAAGAGGATTGCATTGCGGGGATTAATCTGTTTTTCACCAAAGAAAAAATTGATCGCAAGGTCAAGGTAATCAGTTTTGGTTCTGGTGGGATAGGGGAAAAACAAATTCTTCCATCACTCATGTTGTTGCCGAACAGGGTGCAGACTTTTTCTTTAACGGTATCAAATCCAGGCGAGGATTTTTCAGTACTCTATGTATGGCCCCATATGCATTTGCTCGGCAAGGAGTTTAAGGCATATGCCATCAGTCCTCAAGGGGATACCATTAAACTCGCCCATATTCCCAACTGGGATTTCAGGTGGCAGGAAATTTATCGTTTCAAACGATTGGTGAGGATTCCCAAGGGAAGCAAATTGTTCATTCAGGGTACCTATGACAATACGACCAATAATCCCTTTAATCCTTTCAAACCTCCAGAAATGATATTTTCCTCTGGGAACATGGAAACCACCAGCGAAATGCTTACCATGATCATGGTTTTCTTGCCCTATCGCCCAGGGGATGAGCAGGCTGATTTATCTGTGCCCGGAAGATTACCTTAACCAAGTTTGATGAAGCGTTTATCATTCCATGTGTTGATTGTTTTGTTGCTATGCACTTCATCTGCATTTGCGCAATCCCAAACGCCTTTGTTGCGAGAGGTTCCTGTCAAACAATCCGGTTTGGACTTTGTGAACACCATCACTGAAAATGATTCCATCCACATATTCAAGTATGAGTACTTGTACAATGGCCATGGAATTGGCGTGGCTGATTTTAACAGGGATGGTCTGGAAGATGTATTTGTTTCCGGGAACATGGTGCCGAGCAAATTATTCATCAACAGGGGTAAGCTCCGGTTTGAAGATGCAACGGCCAACTCGAATTTGGCAGGCAATGGTGCATGGCGCACAGGAGTTACGATTGCCGATGTGAATGGGGATGCCTGGCCTGATATCTATATCTGCCATTCTGGCCCTGTGGCGGGTCTTGCACGCAGCAACGAGCTCTATATACACCAGGGCCTTGTCAATGGCTTGCCTGTTTTCAAGGAGATGGCTGTTGAACTGGGCGTCGATGCTCCAGGCACACTGTCTACCCATGCTGCTTTTTTTGATTATGATCTTGATGGGGATCTTGATATGTTTTTGGTGAACCATTCGAACCATACGGTCAATCCATACCTCAATACTTCAAAGATTCGTGCTGTTCCGAACATGAGTTTTGGAAACAGGCTTTTTCGCAACGACAGGAGCAACAACAACCAATTTACATTTGTTGATGTAACCCTGGAGGCAGGCATCATCAACAACGCCCTGAATTTTGGTCTTTCAGTTGCCATTGCAGACCTGAACAAAGATGGCTGGCCGGATATTTATACTTCAAGTGACTATACCGAACAAGATTATTGCTATATCAATACCAAGAACGGTCGTTTCAAGCAAGTCCTGCAAACCTCTTTTTCCCATGTAAGCAAGTTTTCCATGGGTTCAGACATTGCAGATATCAACAACGATACATGGCCCGATGTATTCACTTTGGATATGCTGCCTGAAGATAATTATCGCCAAAAACTCCTCAAAGGCCCCGATGAGTACGACACCTATCATTTATTGCTTGATAGCGGATATTTTCACCAGCAGATGAGAAACATGCTTCATCTTCACCAGGGGATAGATGAAAAGGGAAACATGAGATTCAGTGAAATCGGTCAGCTTTCAGGCATCTCCAATACCGACTGGAGTTGGTCTGCCTTGTTTGTGGATCTTGATGCAGACGGATGGAAAGACCTGATGGTTACCAATGGATACCTGAGGGATTATACAGACAATGATTTTCTCAAGTATACTGTTGCTGATGAGCAATTGGCGCAGGCTGCAAAAGGGAACCTCAATTTCAAGACCTATGACTTGGTAACCAAGATGCCATCCAATAAGCTGAAGAACTATATTTTCAAAAACAATGGTGACCTGACCTTCAAAAACGTGAGTGAAGAATGGGGGTTTAACATGAAAACAGTTTCAAATGCAGCGGTATATGCTGACTTTGACAATGATGGAGACATGGACCTTGTCATCGGAAACAACAACGAACCTGTGCAGCTTTTTGAGAACCAGGCAAGACAAACC
This sequence comes from Chitinophagaceae bacterium, assembly GCA_947442625.1. Classification (GTDB taxonomy): domain Bacteria; phylum Bacteroidota; class Bacteroidia; order Chitinophagales; family Chitinophagaceae; genus Pollutibacter. Next base: position 40,086 of record CANEWJ010000002.1, on the reverse strand, counting down.
TTGCCCCATCATTATCTGCAAGTGAAACTCGAAGGAAAGGATTGGAATACAGATGCCCTCGGATCCAAAGTTTTTTTATACATCAATGACAAGAAAAATCCTACTCAATTTCACGAACTGACAACCACCAGGGGCTACCAAAGTGCTGTATCAGGTCTCTTGCATTTTGGCCTCGATCCTGCGGCCATGGTGGACTCCGTTAAAGTGGTATGGACAGACGGAACTTCATCTGTTGTGCACCGCCCTGCAGTGAATACCCGCATTTTCATTGCACAGGAAAAAGTTTCCGGTAGTCATAAAACGTCCACAGTTGCCCCCATTTTTTTTAAAGATATCACTGCCAGCAGCAACATGGATTTTGTTCACCGGGAGAATGAGTTTGTTGACTTCAAGGCTGAAGTACTCTTACCATACCAGCTTTCTAAAATGGGGCCAGCACTGGCAACGCAAGATGTCAATGGCGATGGGCTTGATGATGTTTTTCTTGGAGGGGCAATTGGCCAATCTGCGGTCTTGTTCATTCAGATAGAAGGAGAACGTTTCATCCGTGCAACAGTTCAGCCTTGGGAAAAAGAAAAGGACCATGAAGATGTAAAGGCGGTTTTTACAGACCTCAATAAAGACGGTTATCCTGATCTTTATGTCGTTTCCGGGGGCAATGAGTACGACGACAGTTCACCGGAATACCGCGACAGGATATATACCAGTGATGGCAACGGCAATTTTGCTCTGGTCCCAGACATTTTGCCCAAAACCATGATGAGCACTAAAAACACCTTGGCGTTTGGTGATATTGATGCAGATGGAGACATGGATCTTTTTGTTGGTGGGGGCTATAAACCAGGGGCATTCCCTGAGGAAGCAAGAAGTTTTCTGTTGCGCAATGATTCCGAAAAAGGTGTTTTTAGGTTCACGGATATCACCGCAGAATGGTCTAAGGATCTCCTGTTTCCTGGGATGATTCATGCTGCAGTATTCCAGGATTTCAATGCTGATGGCAAAATGGATATTGTACTGGCGGGAGAGTGGATGCCCATCAAAATCTTTGCCAATACCGGATCTGGATTCACCGACATGACGGACAGCTTGGGATTCAATGACAAGGGTCTCTGGTCTTCTTTGTTTATTGATGATGTCAATAAGGATGGCTATCCAGACATCATTGCGGGCAATGTGGGCAATAACTTACAGTTCAAGGCTTCTAAGGAAACTCCGATAAACCTGGTTGTTACAGATGTTGATGACAATGGGTCTCCCGAAGTATTGTTTTGTTATTATATCAACGGGAAAATGTATCCTGCCGCTTCGAGGGATGAGTTGCTGGACCAGGTGGTTCCGCTCAGGAAAAAGTTTATCAAGTATCACCAGTATGCCACAGCAGGAGTCAATGATATCGTTCCGGCCCAGAAACTGAAGACAGCAAAAACCCTTGACCTGACTGAGCTGCATCATGTAGTTTATCTCAGTGATGGTGCGGGAAAATATGCAAAGAAACGTTTGCCCAATGATGTTCAGGTGTCCCGTATTTTTTCAGTCAATCGACTGGCTTTGCGGGGTATGGATACTGCCTATCTTCTCACCGGAAATTTTTATCCCTGGAGAACACAATGGGGGCAGAATGATGCAGGGTATGGGAGTTTGATTCAATTCAAATCAAATACATTGATTTCCTTATCGAACATCGAAACTGGTTTATATATTGATGGAGATGTCAGACAAACTGCAGTAATCAGTTCATCCGGCAACGGGCGATTGATCATCTCTGCAAAAAATGATGGTAAAGTTCAGGTTTTGAAAATACGCGAATGAAAATAACAGTAAAGACATTTGTTTTCTCTCTCTCTTTATTTTTTGTACACATAACCTTGGTTGCACAGAAGCGTGCATTGCTTGTTCATCGTGCCCAACAAGCCATAACCAATGTTATTGTTCACGATATATTTTCGCCACCAGTTGCCAGCAGGATTTATTTGTATGCAAGTATGGCTGCGCATGAATCATTGGTGGTTTCTGGCACATCGCATTCTTTTCATGCCCTGAGAAATGATTTTATTCAACCCAGTCCTGTAGCATTTGAAGGACGGGTTCATGCCGAAGCAAGTGCCGTCTATGCCATGATGTTGACTGCATCGAAGTTGGTATTTTCTGAGGCCAGGTTGCTGGACTCTCTATCTGCTATTTCTGCTGCATTCAAAGACGTTGAGCCTGCACGGCTTGCTGCATCCATGGAATGGGCAACAATGGTAGCCAATGCAGTTGTATTGTGGTCCAAAACAGACCGCTATGCAGACACCAGAAAAATGAGGCGCTATTCCTTGATCAAAGACAAGTCTGCATGGTCGCCCACGCCTCCTGGATATTTTGCTCCCGTTGAGCCGCATTGGGGGAAAATGAGGACCGTTGTGTTGGATACCTTGTCCAAATTCCAACCCAAACGGCCCATTCCATTCAGTGATTCTGCCGGTTCTCCATTTTACCGTCAAGCAGATCAAGTGTTTCGTCATACAAAAGCAATGCCCAAAGAAGATTCAGCCATTGCATTGTTTTGGGATTGTAATCCTTTTCATCTTACCGTTCAAGGGCATTTGAGTTTTGCTACAAAAAAACTATCTCCTGGTGGTCATTGGATGAGCATTGCAGGTATTGCCGCACAGCAAAGCAATGCATCCCTTGAAAAATCGTTGCAAGCATATTTCTTTACTGCAATTGCTTTATACGATGCATTCATCAGTTGCTGGGATGAAAAATACAGGAGCAATATCATTCGGCCTGAAACCTATATCAATGCTTATTTGGATCAAGGGTGGCGCCCACTGCTGCAAACACCTCCATTTCCCGAGTACACCAGCGGGCACAGTGTCATCAGCGCTGCATCTGCTGTAGTACTGACCCAAATTTTTGGTCCTGATTTCAAGTTCCGCGATGATACAGAAGTTCCTTATGGTCTTCCAATCAGGTCGTTTACTTCTTTTTGGAGTGCTGCAAATGAAGCTGCCATGAGCCGCTTTTACGGTGGCATACACTACAAGGGTTCGATTGAAAATGGTCTCAAACAAGGGGAAGCGATCGGATTGAAAGTTGTTCAATCCATGAAGCAGGGGTTTAGGAAATAGGTATCGGGGTGTAGGGGTTTAGAGGTTGAAGGGTTTAATGGGTCAAAGGTTTCGGGGTTTAAGAAAAAAAGATAAATTTTTACGATAAAAGGGCTCAAGCAGTATTGCATGAGCCCTTTTACTATTTGATCCCAGTGCATGTTGAATAAAAAAGTTTCTTAAACCCCTACACCTTTACACCCTAAACCTCTAAACCCCTACACCTCTAAACCCTACTTCAACCCATACTTCACCATATACCGCTCATACAACTGTTTGTGTTTGTCGGTAAGGCTGACCATGCGGCCACCAATCATCACCAGTGAAATATTGCTGCTGCGCATGTCGAGGATGTCCCCTTCGCTGATGACAATATTTGCATCCTTGCCGGTTTCAATAGAACCTGTGCGGTCTGCAATGCCCAAAATTTTGGCTGCATTCAGGGTGATGGAGGTAAGCGCTTCTTCTTTGGTCAATCCGTAAGCGGCAGCGGTTCCTGCCTGAAACGGAAGGTTCTTACCCCTTTGTTGGCCGTCTTCATCACAAATCGCAAACTGCACACCAGCTTTTTGAAGCAGGGCAGGATGTTGGTAAGGAAGATCAACGCCATCATCGGCCAATGTAGGAAGGGCATGCATCTGGCTGAGGATGACAGGGATGTTGTTGCGCTTGAGGATGTCTCCCACCTGATGGCTTTCTGTTGCACCAACCAGTACGATATCAAATCCAAACTCAGTCTTGAAGTCAATGGCCGCAAGGATTTCCCGCACCACATTGCAGCGGATGAAGAGTTTTTGCTTTTTGCTGAAAAGCCCTTCTACTGCTTGAAATTTGATATTGGCAGCTGTTTTGACGGCCTGATCATTGTAGGCCTTTGCTGCACGGAAGAAATCCTTGATCTCCTCGAGCTGCTCAATTCCCCTTTTCAATGGATCCACTTGTGGTCCTTGTCCACCGCCAAATCCACCATAGCGGCTGGGTCTGTTGTAGAGAGCAGGCATGTTCATGTGAATGTTATTGTCTGCTGCATAGGCTGCATCTTCCCAGTTCCAGGCATCGAGCTGGACAACGGAAGATGAACCACTGATGGTGCCCCCTTGCGGCACGATGTTGGCATGGGTGATGCCATTCGTCTTCAAGGTATTGATCACTTTTGAATCGGTATTGTAGGCTACAATGGAACGGACGGATGGATTGTATTCACCAATCTCGGTTTCATCATCAGTAGCCCTTACGGTGCAGTCAACAACAATGGCATCAGCAGGAATGGTTACCGCGGTTCCAATGGCGGTGATCTTTCCGTTGCGGACAATCATGGTGGCATTGGTCAGGGTATTTTGTGCATCCTTGACAATTGTTGCATTTTTAAAGGCAAAGGTTGTTTCCCTTTCGTCTGCCACACCATTCACGGGGAAGGTGGACTGGGAGAAAAGGGAGATACTGAAGCATCCTAAAAGGATGGTCAAACAAAGTTTTCTTATGTGCTTTGGTTTCGGTTTTAGTAAATGTCAAGTTAACAAAAATTGTGCTATGGTGGCACATCTGTTTATTGGATGCCCAAATTGGCAAAAGCTTTTTTGAAGGCTTCAAAATCAAGGGCTGGAAATTCAATGGTTTGGCTCAAAGCTGCAGCAATCCCTTTTTTCAGATCAAGGTCCTCTTGTTCCTGCACCGCGAACCAACGCAGTGCGCCAAGGTGCCTTGCCAGATACACCTGTTCCGTTTGCCCTGGGGTAGGAATCAGCAAGGCCCTCTTTTTCAACTTCATAAGGTCCATCACTGAAGAATAGCCCGAGCGGCAAATCACTGCTTTGGCAGTGGAAAGCATCTCAGACAATGCTTTTGCATCCAGGTGGTTTTCAAACCGGATCCTGCCCCTGTTCTCGATCAAGGGTGCCGAAGATGGCAGTCCTCTGACAAATACCACCGCCTCTTCTGTGTTGGAAAGCTGATCAATCAGCTTTTTCTCCAGGATGGTGCGCTGCGGTTCAGGCCCTGACAAGAGCACCAGCAGGCGTTCATCTGCCCATGGCTTGGCTTTGTTCAACCGGGAAAGGGGCCCGATGAAGGCGTAATGGTTGGGCATGCACTGGGGATGTGATAATTTTCCGGCTATATTGGGTTTTTCTGTCGCATCGGGTACCCAGCAAATGTTGAACCTGTTGATCCATCTGTATAGCAAGGTCCTTAGCAGCCCATCACCCATCCTTCCAAATCCTGAAATGATGCCCAGCTGGTGTGTGATGAAAACAGTCTTGGTTCTGGTAGTATAGAGCCCATAGCGGTTGTCGCTGATGATCAAATCCCATTGGTGGGTATCCAGTTGATGGTCCAGCCAACGGTGTTCATTTTTGATGGAACGAACAATTTTAGGCACTTGCATCAATATCTTTGGGATGAACAATGTGCCTTTCTTGGGGTAGCTGATGCGGTAGCCTTTCAGGGGGATAACCTTGAGTTGAGGGAATTCCCTGGTCAGCAAAGCCGCTATATTTCCTTCAGCTGCAAGGCTGAGCTCCCATCCGAGGTCAAGCAGGTAACTGATCAGGGGGATGCAACGGGTGGCATGCCCTAGTCCCCAGTCCAGTGGGGCAATCAGTGCGGTAGGTCTTGTTATTTGCTTATTCGCAGAAATGGGTAAAGATTTAAAATTTGTTATAATTGGCCAACATTTGCATTTTTAATTTACATAAAATGTACATTAGCAGTAGATGAAGCATGTATTCAAGAGAACAATTTTAGTTGTTTTTATATTAATAAGCATAACAACCATGATGTCTTGTGGTGTCAGCAACAAAAGCAGTTGTGGCTGTCCTCCAAAAAAAGGTTTCGTGGGATATTAAATAAGTGATGAAACGTCAAACCAGGGATTTGTTGTTGCTCCGCAAGGATGAAGTTCGGGATAAAATTTCCATTGAAATGGAAATTGCTGTCCTGAACAATTTGTTGCAAAACGTTGAAACAACCACTGCACTCTGTGTTGCCTATGAACTCATTGACCTCAACCGGTTTAAGATTTTCCATGATCACCTCTCGGTTTCAAAGGCGCTGAAACCCAATGCTATCAAGCCTTTTCAGTTTTTGGTGAACAGGAACTAATCAAAAGCCATGGGTCAAGGAATGCTCCTCAACCCATGGCTTACAATCAAAAAATTACTTTCCAAAAGGATCCATCTTCGTTGCACTGACCTGCTCCATGTATTTTTTCCAGCTTCCTTCTTTGAAAGCAGTTACTTTTTTTACAGCTTCACTGATCAGACCAGCTGCCCTTTCCACCAGCATTTTTTCCTGTGCTCCAGGTTCAATGGCTTTGGAACTGATGGCACTGCTTGCCTGCTGGTATTGGTTCATGACCGTGATTTGAGGAACCTGTCCGTAACCCTGTTTGGTTTGGGTTGTACCGTTGATGAATTCTCTCAATACCTTAATCTCGTCCTGAAGTTTCTTGGTTGATTTTTTAAGGGAATCAACCGTCGCACCTTTCATCTCCTTGATATAAGTTTCTACTTTTTTGCTTGCCTCATCAGCCTCTGTCAGCAGGTCCATTGCCTCAATGAGCTGGTCCCCGCTTTTCTTCAGTTCTGCACGCAATGCAGCCTGTGCCAACTTGATGTTGTTTCTGTTGCCCAAACGTGGATCATCGAGGAGGGTAATCATGGTAGAGTCGCTGATGCCTTTGTAAGCCAAAACCACTTTGTAGGTACCAGGTAGAGCCTGTTGTCCTCCTGGTTCTGCGCCTCCACGGCCTCCGCCGCCGCCGCCCATTCTTCTTCCGCCACCAGCGCCAGGTGTGCGGTATCCTTTTTCTTCCATTCCCCAGTAAGCCCTGTTGAATCCTGAATCAGCAGCCCATCTCAGGTTCCTGATCACTTCATTTTTATCGTTGTAAATTTTTACAACTACTGAATCTTTTTTGGCTTTTGCTGATGTGTCTGAAGAAGCCTTGATAAAATAGGAGATGGGTGCACTGGCAGGTCTGTTATCGGCATCCCAGATTCCCCAGGTGCTCCACTCATATCCCGGAGCATTCTTGAATTGGGCCTGTACCACATTGCGGCTGTCAAAGGCTACAAAATCCTTGTTCAGCAAGCCTTTGCTGGCAGCAAGTTTTCTCAATGGCCAGATGTCGTCAAGGATCCAAAGTGCGCGTCCAAATGTTGCAATCACAAGATCCGCTTCGCGTTCTTGTATAGCAAGGTCATAAGTAGACACGCTGGGGTATCCATTCTTCCATTGCTGAAAGCTATTGCCGTTGTCAAGGCTTACCCAAAGTCCCTGCTCCGTTCCGGCAAAGATCAGGTTAGGCTCTGTCGGATCCTGCAAAACACAAAGGGCATAACCGATGACTTTTTTCTCATCAACCAACCTTGTCCACGTTTTTCCAAAATCTGTGGTCCTGAAAATATAAGGTTTGAAATCACCCCTCCTGTAATCATTGGCTACCACGAAGGCTTCGGCCGCATTGTACCTTGATGCCTGAATCTGTGGAATCCAGGCGCCAACAGGCAGACCTGGTATTTTACCCCTGAAGTTTGTCCATGTCTTGCCCCCGTCTTTGGTCAGCTGCACATTGCCATCATCTGTTCCTGCCCAGATCACATTGTTGTCTTTGGATGAAGGTGCTATGGTCATGATGGTACAGAAGTTTTCTGCACCGGTGATGTCTATGGATATACCACCATTGTTCCTTTGGTCAATTTTGGCACTGTCATTGGTTGAAAGATCTGGTGAGATGATTTCCCATGAAGCACCCTTGTTGGTGGAGCGGTGCAGGTGTTGGCTCCCAAAGTAGATGGTGGAATTGCTGAAAGGATCTTGGGCAATGGCAGCATTCCAGTTGAAGCGCAGTGTTGTTTTGAGGTCTGGTGCTGGCGGTTTTACGTACCAGCTTTCGCCTGTTTTAACGTTGTACCGGCCAACAGATCCGCCCTGGCTCATGGCATATACCCATGATGCATCATCCTTGTCGGGCATCACATCAAATCCATCACCACCCCAAAGGTTGTCCCAATAATAATTCTTGATACCACCACTCATCCAGGTATAGGCTGGTCCGCGCCAGCTGCCATTGTCTTGCATGCCACCCATCACATTGTAAGGCATTTCATTGTCTACATTGATGTGGTAGAATTGGCCTACGGGCAGCTTCTCATCAAAGAGCCAGGTCTTGCCCTTGTCTCTTGTAATGCCGATCCCGCCATCGTTTCCATCAATGATAAAATTGGGATTGGTGGGATGGATCCAGAAAGCATGGTGGTCTGGATGAATGCCATTGTAAGGGATGACAACGTCAAAATTCTTTCCGGCATCATCGCTTTTGGAGATCATTTGATAGATCAGCCAGAGCCTGTTTTCATTTTGAGGATCGCAGGCGATCTCTTGAAAATAGAAAGGCCTGGTTGAAACAAACTCAGGGTTGCTGTTCATGAGCGACCAGGTCTGTCCGCCATCATCGGATTTATACAATCCATTTTTTGTTGCTTCCACCAATGCATACACACGGTTGGGGTTGCTGCGGGAAATGGCCAGTCCGATCCTGCCAAGGTTGCCAGCAGGCAAACCTTCTTTTTCGCCTAATTTTTTCCAGTTCTTTCCACCATCAAAGGTCATGTACAGACCACTGCCAGGTCCACCACTGCTGAGGCTCCAGGGCGTTCTGCGGTGTTGCCACATGGCTACAAACAATTTGTTAGGGTTGGAGGGGTCCATGATCATGTCGGCTACGCCGGAAGTATCGTTGGTAAAAAGGATCTTGTCCCAGGTTTCACCACCATTGGTGGTTTTGAAGACGCCCCTTTCAGGATGTTCTGCATAAGGGTTGCCTATGGCACCTGCATAAACAGTATTGGGATTGGAAGGATCTACGATGATGCGGTGGATGTTGCGGGTTTTCTCAAGCCCCATTTTTTTCCAGCTTTTACCGCCGTCGATGGTCTTGTACATCCCTTCTCCAAGGCTGATAGAGTTTCTGGGGTTTCCTTCGCCTGTTCCTACCCATACGGTTGAGGGGTTGGATTGCTGGATGGCAATGGAACCAATGTTGAGAATAGGTTGTTCTTCAAATACAGCCTCCCAGCTGGCGCCCTGATTGACGGTTTTCCAAACGCCGCCAGAAGCAGCACCCAGGTAAATGGTATTGGGGTCTGCCACTACTGCATCGATCGCAGTGATGCGGCCACTCATTCCTGCAGGACCAATATTCCTGGGTTTCCAGGACTTGAATTGGTCCAAACCAATCTTTTGTGCAAATGAGGCATTGCTGATGATCATAACAAGCAGCAAAAACAATGAAAACCTTTTTATCATGGCCATTGGGTTCAATTTTTGGAAAATTATGGATTAATCAGGTTGTCGGAAAATTTCTTTTTGTTGAACAAAATCGCCAAAAATCTGTTTAACTTAACTGAACCATATTGCTATGTTGGTGAAACGAATTAATTTAGTGTTTAAACATCAAAAACAAATACAATGAAAAAACAGTTATTCAATCTTGCAGCGTTTTTGCTTTTAGGAGTATCAGGTGCGGTGGCACAGACCACATGGAAAGTTGACAAGGCACATTCCAACGTGAAGTTTGCCGTGTCTCACATGGTGGTTTCTGAAGTGGAAGGTTCGTTCAGGATGTTTGATGGTAGCCTGGTGGCTTCCAAAGCAGATCTTTCTGATGCCAAAGTGAATTTCTCTGTTGATGTTGCATCTGTGAATACAGACAACGAGAAGAGGGATGGTCACCTGAAAAGCGATGATTTCTTTAATGCTGAGAAATTCCCCAAGATGAGCTTTGTAAGCAAGTCAATGAAGCCATTGGGTGGCAACAAATATGCCCTTACTGGCGATCTTACCCTTAGGGATGTAACCAAAACCGTAACATTTGATGTTACCTATGGTGGTCAAATCAATACCGGACGTGGTGTGAAAGCAGGTTTCAAAGCCAAAACTACCATCGATCGTCTTACGTATGGCCTGAAATATGCACCAGCCCTGGAAACCGGCGGTCTGGCTGTAGGAAAGGATGTTGACATTACTGTATTGCTTGAGATGGATCAGGCGAAATAGGGTAAAAGGTTTAGGGTGTAGCAGTTTACAGGGTTGAATCTTTTATCAGCCACCAATGTTAGCGATACACAAAATGAAATGGGGTCAAGTTTTTCTTGACCCCATTCTATTTTTCTAAACCCCTAAACCTCTAAACCTCTAAACCTTTACACCTCTACACCCTCACCCTTTCTTCTCAAACCCCAAAATCACCCCATTGATGCAATACCTCAAGCCTGTTGGCGGTGGTCCGTCATCGAATACATGTCCAAGATGGGCCTTGCATTTTCCGCATTGGACTTCGGTTCTTTTCATGCCGAGGGTATTGTCTGGGGTGTAGATGATGCTTTTTTTGTTGACCGGTTCAAAAAAGCTGGGCCATCCACAGCCGCTGTCAAATTTGGTATTGCTCTGGAACAATGTGTTGCCACAGGCGGCACAGTAATAGGTTCCTTTCTCATCAAACTTTTCAAATTTGCTGGTCCAGGGTCTTTCTGTTCCCTTCTGCCTGGCAATATAATACTGCTCAGGTGTCAGTGCCTTTTTCCATTGCTCATCGGTAAGCTCAACCTTTTCTTCGTTGTTCCTGGAGAAGGCAGGATTGCTTGTTGTGTCACTCATTTTTGTAGCTGTTTTTTTGTTTTTTTCCTGCGCATTGCTGCAGCTGAACTGTATCAGCGCTGTTGCCATCAGGAGGAAAGTGATTCTATTCATTGTTCTCTATTTATTGCTTTTGTCCATTCATGCATCATTAAGGATTTTGCCCGCAATGATGTGGTTTCCGGTCTTGTTTCACCACAAATCTAATTATCTTTGGCTTCCGGTTTTGTTAATGAAACCTTACCGGATCTCAAATAAAACAATAAAACTGTCACAGATGTTCAATTTGATCCTGTTTGGACCTCCCGGTAGCGGAAAAGGCACACAATCTGAGAAACTTATCACAAAGTATGGTTTCAAGCATTTGTCAACCGGAGACATTCTCCGGTCTGAAATTGCCAACCAAACCCAGCTGGGGCTGGAAGCCAAATCCTTCATGGATGCAGGAAAGTTGGTGCCGGATGCAGTAGTCATTGGTATGGTTGGTGCTGCCATTACGGCAAACCCCGGCGTGTATGGATTTTTATTTGACGGTTTCCCCCGCACCAAGCCACAGGCAGAAGCATTGGACACACTGCTCAGTGAACATGGCACATCTATCAATGTTGTATTGGCCATGGAAGTTCCTGAAGAGGAATTGATTGCCAGGATGATCGGTCGTTCCAAAACCTCTGGCAGAACTGACGATGCAGATCCTGAAGTGCAGAAAAAAAGACTGAGTGTCTATAAAAATGAAACCCTGGCAGTTGCAGACCACTACAGTCAGTTTGACAAAGTGGTTAGCCTGAACGGCCTGGGTTCCATTGATGATATCTTCAATGCGCTCTGTGCTGAAATTGATGCTAGGGCCTGATAGTGCCTCCTAATTGTTTTTGACATCCATGGGCTTGAAAATACATGTTTGTATTGTTATCACTCTTTTTCTGAGTGTACATGGGTAAATTCATCCATGTTGTATTCCTGTTTAAAATTCTTCAGGGTGATGTTGATGTTCTTGTCTTTTGCGCCAAAATTGACAAAGTCTCGCAGCAGTTCAAGTACATCATGGTCGATGTAAACTGTGTTGTCTGCGCTCACCACAACCTTGCTGTTTTGAGGAAGAGCTGAAAGCGTTGCCTTGATAGCAGCTTTGTTCAGGAATGAAACTTCCTGAGCCAGGTCGATATGGATGGTTTCACCTTCATGGTGCTGTTCCTTGCGGAAGAAGTAAGCCAGTTTCATATTGCCTTTGAGAATATAGAAAATACTGACTACCAAACCGATTCCCACACCCTTTAACAGATCAGTGAAGACTACGGCTACGACCGTAATAATAAACGGAACGAACTGGTGTTTGCCGGATTGCCAGATGTGTTTGAATACCTTGGGGCTGGCCAGTCTCAGACCAATCATGATCAGGATGGCAGCGAGGCAGGCCATGGGGATTTTGTTCAGCAATCCTGGAATGGCAATGACGGCCAGCAACAAGAAGATACCATGAAAAATAGCAGACATTTTTGTTTTGGCACCTGCATTGATATTGGCGGTGGTGCGAACAATCACAGAGGTCATGGGGATGCCGCCAATCAGACCGGACAGCAGGTTGCCAATTCCCTGGGCCCTCAACTCTGCGTTGGCGCTTGAGTAGCGTTTCAGCGAATCCATCTTATCACCTGCTTCCAGACAAAGCAATGTTTCTATACTGGCTACAATCGCTATGGTCAGGCCAGTTACCCATACTTTTGGATTGGTGAATCCATTCAGGTCTGGGGTTTGGAACTGTCCTAAAAATGCCTGGACGGAGTCTGCTGTTGGCAATACCACCAGGTGTTCATTGGCGATAATCCATTGTGGCATGGCGGCCTTGAACAACTCATTCATGAGGATACCGGCAACTACTGCCACCAAAGCGCCCGGGATGGCTTTGATTTTTTTCAAAGCAGGCACTTTGTTGAATGCAATGATGATGGCAATGGAAACAACTGATACGATGATGGCACCGGTATGTGCATAGTTGAAGGAGTGCAGCAGTTCTCCGAAGAAGCCCTCATCTGCTTTCAGCAATTGATAGGAGAAAAAATCTCCTTCATGTTCCAAATCATAGCCGATGGCATGGGGCAATTCTTTTTTGATGATGATGATGCCAATCGCCACAAGCATTCCTTCAATCACGCTGGTAGGAAAATAGCTCGAGATGCCACCTGCCTTGGCCAGTCCCAGTGTGAGTTGAATCAGTCCGGCAACCATTACGGCCACCAGGAAAGTTTCGTAACCCAGATCGGTGACGGCCACCAGGATGATGGCAATCAGCCCAGCTGCGGGACCGGTTACGCTTACATGCGACTTACTGAGCGAGCCCACGATGATGCCTCCGATGATACCGCTGATGATACCAGCAAAGGGTGGCGCGCCACTGGCTACAGCAATCCCAAGGCAAAGGGGTAATGCAACCAAGAATACTACCATGCCGGCGAGAAGGTCGGCACCAAGAGATTTTTTTATTGAATTCATGACGGGTAAGCTATGGAATGAATGTTGATTATTTGACTTTTGGTGTCAGGTTTTTGAAGAAATCGACTTTCCCATTACCTACATTATAAACCGCCCCTACGACACCAATCTCTCCTTTGGAAAATAGATCTATAATGATGTCGCTGCCTGATATGATTTCTTCGAGGCTATTTTCTACGTTGGTGTAGGCAACAGTATCATTGAAGAGCCGGGCATCCTCTTTCTCGAGCATGGCTTTGGTGATTGCAGGTTTGATTTTGTTCAGGAGCTCGGAAATATGACCATCTTTTACACCTTTCTTCGCACCGTTGATGGCGCCGCATTCGGTATGGCCCAATACCACCAAGAGTTTAGAGCCCACATATTTGACGGCATATTCCAGGCTGGCCAGGATATCGTTGTTGACAATATTGCCTGCAATCCTGATGCTGAAGAGATCGCCGAGTCCCTGATCAAAAATCAGTTCCACGGATGTGCGGGAATCCATACAGCTCAGTATAACAGCAAATGGGAATTGACCTTCACGGGTTTCATTGACCATTTCAAGGTGGTCGTGGTTGGTGCTTAGATTTTCTATAAAACGCTGGTTTCCTTCAACAAGGATTTCATAGCATTTGGATGGGGTCAGGTTGGCAAGGTATTCTTTAGAATGCTTTTTCATATCATGATTTGATTGAGCCTTTTGGCTTGTGGTTATGTTGATAATAATTGCTTTACGTTGTGTAAAATAAGTACTGAAACAGGAAATCTGTCTGCTTTATGGAATGATGAACCCCGGAAAACAATTTGGGATCAACGCCATGACTAAAATAGGAAATACTGATTTTAGAAAATCAGATGCAATAACGCTGCAGTGGTGGTGGAGTCGGAATGTCGTCTTCGAGCCTTGAGACATACTCTGTTGTAAACGGATTTTTTTTATCCTTGATAGCCGGTTCAAAAGTGATTGTACAATGAATACGATGGAAGAAGAGTTCGGATTTTTTCAGGTCTTCGCTTCCTTCTGCGCTTTTACCATCTGCATCTGCTGAGGCACTGCATATTTCCTCTATCATTTGGTTACCATATAAAATAGCACCTACCTCCTTCACAGGAAGGATCTGGAAGGATATAATGGACAACAACAGGTATGCAAAAATTTGCTTAATCACAGCATGTAAAACTACATGATGGAAGGCAGATAAAGCAGAATTACACCCCTATTTTATAAAAAAAATTATAATCTAGAATAAATATTTTTATATATTAAGGCCTCCACAGGTGCTGAGCACCTGTCCTGTGATATAACTGCTCATGTCTGATGCCAGGAAAAGGGTGGTATTGCCAATTTCTTCTGCAGAGCCGAACCTGCCCAGGGGAATTTTGGCCAGGAATGCCTTCGCGGCCTCTCCTTCTTGCAGGTAGTGGGTCATGTCTGTCTCCACAAATCCTGGGGCAATGGCATTCACACGAACGTTTCTGCTGCCCAATTCATGTGCCATGGACTTGGTAAAACCAATGATACCGGCCTTGCTGGCTGCATAGCTTGACTGGCCTGCATTGCCACGGATCCCTATAATAGAGCTCATGTTGACGATAGATCCCTTTCTTGCTTTCATCATCGGCCTGATGACCTGCTTGGTCATGTTGAATACACTTTTCAGGTTGACTTCCATCACTTCATCCCATTGCTCAGGGGTCATCCTGAGCAGCAGGTTATCCTTGGAAATGCCTGCATTGTTGATGCAAACATCTACCGTTCCGAATTCTTTCACCACATCATTCACAAAAGCCTCAGATTCTGCAAAATTACCTGCATTGCTTCTCCATGCTTTGGCTTTCACGCCCATTCCTTCGAGCTTGGTGACCAAGGCGGCGGCCTTGTCGGCACTGCCCTCGCTTACGTAGGTAAATGCAATATGCGCACCATGTTCAGCCAGTTTAACTGCAATGGCTTCACCAATTCCGCGCGCTGCGCCTGTAACGATAGCTATTTTGTTGTCGAGGAGTTTCATTTGTTGGTTGAGGGGTTAAAGGGTTTAGAGGTTTAGGGGGTTGAAGGAGTTAACGCTTTTGGTATGGGCTTGTCTACAAAATGGTCGATATGAATAAAATGTATAGCATTTAGGGAAAGTGGGTATACCCAATTTTGTTGGCTGGATTTATCAAAATCGTTGATCAAAATTATTGAAAAACTGCAATAATCTTCGCTAATAAATAACCTACACCCCTACACCCTCTAGACCCCTACACCCCTAAACCTCTATAACCCCAACCCCAACACCTCCTCAATAATTCTCCTGTCATTGCTCAACCGGGGTACTTTATGCTGTCCGCCAAGTTTGTTTTTTTGCTTCAGCCACTTGTTGAAGTGCCCATGGGAAAGGGATTTGACAAGGGGAGGCCTGAGTGCAATGTTCTTGTATCGCTTGGCTTCGTAGTCGCTGTTCAGCTTTTTCAATTCCTCATCCAGGATGATAGAAAAAAGGGTGAGGTCCTTGGGTTCTTTTTCAAACTCTATCAGCCATTCGTGGGCGCCGTTTCCCTCTTCACTGAAATATACCGGACCTGCTGTATAGTCAGCAATGACGGCCTCGGTGATTTTGCAGGATTCGGCAATCGCCCTCTCTGCATTGTCGATGATGAGTTCTTCGCCAAAGGCATTGATGTAAAGCTTCAGGCGGCCAACGACTTTTATCCGGAAGGGGGCTATACTGGTGAACTCAACCGTATCTCCAATCAGGTAACGCCAGAGCCCTCCGTTGGTGCTGATGACCGGAGCATAGTGTTGTCCTATCTCAACATCTTTGAGCCCAATGGTTCTTGGCTCATCCTTGCCATATTCTTCTATTGGCATGAACTCATAGAAAATACCATGGTCGAGGAAAAGCATCATGCCCTCAGACCCGGGTATGTCCTGGGCGGCAAAGAAACCTTCGCTGGCATTGTACATTTCCAGGTAATGGATATCTCCGCCAATCAATTTTTTGAATTGTTCCCTATAGGGATGAAAGGAAACACCTCCATGAAAATAAAGCTCCAGGGACGGCCACACTTCTTTCATATTTTTTTTGCCCGTCAATTCCAGGATCCTTTGGAACAAGACAATGGTCCAGGTGGGCACACCCGAAACTGAAGTAACATTTTCGTTCATGGTGGTTTCTGCCAGCTTTTCAATCTTCCCTTCCCATTCGTCCATCAGGGCGATCCTCAATTCTGGTATTCTTATCCAGTTGCCATAGAA
Source organism: Chitinophagaceae bacterium (assembly GCA_947442625.1). GTDB lineage: Bacteria > Bacteroidota > Bacteroidia > Chitinophagales > Chitinophagaceae > Pollutibacter. The sequence continues at coordinate 23,646 of CANEWJ010000002.1, read as the reverse complement.
TGGCGTGTTTTGCATCAGTACGGCACTCAGGTCCCCAAAATGGGTGTCTTCATGCAAATTATTGATGGTATGGCTTCCTCCAATCATCAGCCCTTTTCCGGTAAGCAGATCAGATTCCGGGTTCTGCATGTAGTAAAGGGAAAGCACATCTTTTGCCGCTTTGAAATGTCCGTCCTCCAGGCTTTCCTGGCTTACAGGGATGAATTTGCTCTTGTCTGAGGTTGTTCCGCTGCTTTTGGCAAACCAATTGATGGGGGTGTTCCAAAGCAGGTTTTGTTCTCCGGCCATGATCCTTTCCACATAGGGTTTGATGTCCTCATATTCGTGTATGGGAACAGCCTGTTTGAATGCTTTTGTGGTGAAGAGTTTAGAAAATTCGTATTGCCTGCCAATTTCAGTGAACTGTGCTGCGGTTACCAGGTCTTGCAATACCTCTCTTTGCGCTGAGATGGGATGCTGGATCCAGGCTTCTATGCGCCAAGAGCGCAATCTGGCCAGGGATGATATGGCAGGACTTAGCAATTTCATGGTTGGTGTTAAATGGGTCAGCGATCGCCGAAAAGAGATTCTTGACGGGCTTCCTCATGAAGATAATCCTTTCTTTTGAGTTCAAAGTTTCTGCCGAGATAGAGTCTTCGCACTTGTTGATCTTCCGCAAGTTCTTCTGCGGTTCCGTGCTTGAAGATTTTTCCCTCAATCAACAAATAAGCCCTGTCGCAGATGGAAAGGGTTTCATTTACATTGTGGTCTGTGATGAGGATGCCAATGTTCTTCTGTTTGAGACGGGCAACAATGGTCTGGATGTCTTCAACTGCGATGGGGTCTACGCCGGCAAAGGGTTCATCCAGGAGGATGAATTTGGGGTCCACCGCCAGTGCCCTTGCAATTTCCGTTCTTCTTCTCTCGCCACCGCTGAGTGAATCGCCATTGTTCTTTCTCACATGCGTCAAACGGAACTCTGAAAGCAATTCCTCGAGTTTGATTTTTTGCTCTTTTTTGGTCAGCCTGGTCATTTCGAGCACTGCCGCAACATTATCCTCAACAGAAAGCTTGCGGAAGATGGAAGCCTCTTGGGGAAGGTACCCAATACCCATCTGGGCCCTTTTGTACATGGGCATCCTGCTGATGTTGAGCTCGTTGAGGAATACCTCTCCTTCATCAGGTTTGATGAGGCCTACCACCATGTAAAACGATGTTGTTTTTCCTGCGCCATTGGGCCCCAACAGCCCTACAATTTCTCCCTGCTTTACTTCAATAGAAACATCGTTCACGACAGTCCTGTTGCTGTAGCGTTTGATCAGGTTCTTTGTATGGATGGTTAGGCTCATGTCTAATACAAATGTATCAAATTTCATGAGGATATATTCTGTACTTTTGCCCTGAAAATAAAAGCACTCTTCAACATGAAAGTGATCGATTACATCAACCAGGCCAAGGATACTATCTTATCTTATGAAGTTTTGCCTCCTTTGAAGGGTAAAAACATCAACTCCTTGTTTCAGCACCTTGATCCCTTGATGGAATTCAAGCCATCTTTCATCAATGTTACCTATCACAGGAGCGAACATGTGTCCAAGCAGCAGCAGGATGGTTCGGTTGAGCGGGTGGAAGTGAGGAAACGCCCAGGTACAGTGGGGATTTGTGCGGCCATCATGAACCATTACCAGGTAGATGCGGTTCCGCACTTGATTTGCGGGGGATTTACAAAAAGAGAAACAGAAGATGCCTTGATCGACCTTAATTTTCTGGGCATTGACAATGTATTGGTCTTGCGCGGGGATGCAGCCAAAGGCGACAGTGAATTTGTTCCTATGCCCAATGGAAACAACTATGCCATTGACCTCTTGCGCCAGGCAGATCGCCTCAACAAAGGCCTTTATCTTGAAGAAGATATCCTGGATGGATTCAAAACCAATTTCTGTTTGGGTGTTGCAGGTTATCCTGAAAAGCATTTTGAGGCCACAAGCCTGGAGGAAGATCTCGGGCACCTGAAAGCAAAGGTGGATGCGGGTGCAGAATACATCGTTACCCAGATGTTTTTTGACAATGCAAAATATTTTGATTTTGTAGACAGGTGCAGGGCTGCTGGAATCATGGTGCCAATTGTACCGGGCTTAAAGCCATTGACCAACAAAAAACAGCTCTCTGCAATACCAAGAATTTTCAATGTAGAGCTTCCCCAAGACCTGGTCAATGCCATGAACAACAGCACAACAGATGAAGGCTGTGAAAAGGTGGGCGAAGAGTGGCTTACATACCAATCCAAGGAATTGAAAAAAGCAGGTGTTCCTGTTTTGCATTATTATACTTTGGGCAAACCCAAAATCGTGTACAACGCAGTGAGCCAGGTTTTTTAGTGCTTGGCGGGTACCAATGTTTTCCAGGTTTGGGCGTTCATCACAACCGGGTATTTTTTCTTGAGTGAAGCGATCCAACCGTCTTCCAGGTATTGCTGGTAGTCATTGATGGCGGTTCCCCTCGCTTCTTCGAAACTTTTGGTGCTGGGGTCTTTGAAAACATTCAATATGATGATGAAGCTGGCAGATTCATCGGAAGGGTTGGTATAAATGGGTGTAACGAATCCGGCTTTTGCATTTTCAGCACCAACACCCAACAGTTCTCCAGCTTCATACCGGCCGCTGTCTACAAAAGATACCTCACTGTACATTTTCCTGATCTGCTCAATCGACCTGTCCTTCTCAAACGTCTCACGGATGGCGAGGGCAGTCTGTTTGTTTTGTGCTGTGATGATCACGGCAAAAACGGATTGCTTCCATGTGTATTGGGTGGCCCTCCCTGCATGAAATTTTTTCAATCCCTGCAGGTCTGTGGAGGCCTTGCCCCATACTTTTTTATCCATGATCTCGAAGAGCAGGTTTCCATCTTTGAAATCTTTGATCTGTGTTGCGTAGGCAGGATTGAACTGTTCCAGCCTTTTGGCAATATATTCCTCCTTGTTGGCCATGGTAGCTGTCAGTCCATGTTTTCCAATGCTTTTTTTGATGAAGGCTTCGGCTGCAATTGATTTCCTGTTATCCTGCAGGATCAGTTCTTTCAATGCAGGCGCTGCATTGGAAAGGGACTGTTCTATGGGTTGGTTGGTAATTCTTTTGATGATGTGAAAACCAAGATCGGTCAACAAGACGGGTGCAATTTCTCCATCTTTCTTTAACCGCATGACCAGTTCTTCAAACAAAGGATCATATTGACCAACCTGGATATCCTCAATGATGCCGCCTTTCTGGGCACTGCTCATGTCGTTTGAAAAGGCAAGGACAAGCGAATCGAAGGATGCACCTGCTGTTGCAAGCGCATGGATCGAATCTGCCAGCAACTTTCTCTCCCTCATTTCCTCATTTGTTGCGTCTTCTGGTTTGGCGATCAAGACCTGGGCAATGGTTGTCTTGCCATGGGCGGCCCTTGTGTTCATCCTTTGGAAAAAATGAATGCCGTTGGCAGTTTCGATGGGATCTGAAACAGCCCAGTCTTTCAGTGCATAAATGGCATTTTCAAATGCATGCGGCAGGCTGAAAGCCGTGATGTATCCGAGATATCCCCTTGTTCTGGGCACTTCCGGATCATCTGAATTGGCAATGATCAATTTTTCGAAATCTTCACCGCTTAACAATGCTGCTTTGATGGAAGCTGCTTTTTTTCGGGCAAGCACTTTTTCTTCACTGGTGTAGTTTTTATTATCAGTATTGCTCAACTTGAGGTTGTTGAATGCAATGAAAAGGTGTTTGACCGACACCTCTTTCAGCGAATGTGCATGGGCGGATGCCACGAGTGTATCTAGGGTTTGCTGGTCGAGCATATACAACGGCCGGATCTGCTCTTCAAATCCTTTGAGGTCTGCTTTCTGGTTGGGCAAGGTATCCATCTTCAGGTCATGGGCGGCCTGTACCTTCAGGCGGAACCGGATGTAGAGATCGCGGTAGTTTTCCAGGGCCTTCAGCCTGTTGCTGGTATCTGTGTTGTTCTTGTTGAAAGATGCCATGAACTCCTGCTGACTGACAGGCTTGCCACCAAAGGTAAACAGCACCTGTGCTTTCAACTGAAAGCAAGCTGCTGTGATGACGACAAGCGACAAGAGTATTTTTTTCATGTACAGCTAGGGTGTCTTTGCTGATTTTTTTTTGAAGTCCATGAAGTCGTCTACCTGGAGGTAGGTGAGTTTTTTGGCAACAATATTTTTGTCCTTGTCCAGCAGGTAAACCATTGGGGTCTGGTAAACATCATAGAGTTGCCTGTAACCGGGCTGACCTGCCTTGTAAATTTTATCTTTGGTTTCTTCTGTCTGGTACACATGAATCCATCCACCCAGTTTGTGTTCCCTGATATAGTTGAGCCAGTTCTGTTTTCCGCCATCTGTCATGACCCCAACAAGCTTCACACCCTCTTTTTCCCATTTGGCCTGAAAGATGGAATCCACCTTCGGTACTTCTTCCTTGCAATGTCCACAGGTGGGGTCCCAGAAACAGACAACAGTAAAGGGACCCTGAAGGGCATACAAGGAGAAATTTTTTCCGAGGGTATCTACCATGGGAAGCTCAGCCGCTTTCTTGCCAATCACATTTGACATCAGCGAATATCCCCTGTCGAAGATGAACTTTTTGTATTTTTCATTCATCCAGCTGTCTGCCTGGCCACTCAGGTAATATTTTTCAAACAAGTGCACAAAAACAGCATCCTGGCCCATGAATTTGGGGTTCACGTATTTGTCTGTCAGGCTGGACAATACAAATTTGAACATCTCTTCGCTGGGCTTCGCGGCAGCAAGCATGTTGTCTGCGTACCTGGCCAATGAATCGGATGCCTGGGGAAGGATCTCATCATAATATTTGTCGAACCTGCCCTGTAAAACGGGAGTCCTCACCAGGCGATCATCTGCCAGGCTGATACCGTCCCAATAATGGTCTTTGTAATAATTGTAGGCAAACAGGCTATCGTATTTTCCTCCGGGATGTTGCGCTGCAGCCGGAACCTCAGGATCTTTCAGCAGGTTGAAAATCGAACTCAAGAGGTGCTTTGGATTTTTTTGCTGCAGTTCATTGCGGTACTGCTGCATGTCAAGGCTCAATTGCTTGACTTGGGCCTGTGCTGCTTTTGTGGCAGGGTCCTCTGTCGCCCCACCGGCCCTGCTCCTCAACGCAGCCACCGCTGTGCCGATGTCAAATGATTTTTTCTGATAATCGGCAAATATGGTATTGTCTGGAGAGCCTTCAAAGCGTAATCCTTTTACAATATTGGCGGTGTCGCCGAACACACTGAATTTTTGTTGCTGGTCGAGGATGCACTCAATCCACCCGTTTTTTTCAGGGAATACAATCATGTAAACGCCGCCCTGCAATTTCTTTGCCCCAGTGAAGATGGCCTGACCGTTGGCGTCGATCTTTGCCGAATCAATCAGGTATTGCTTGCTGCCAAAATGGTAGGCAAGGAAGAGGTATCCCTTGTTGAAAGGCTTGATGTTGGCCTTGATTTCATAGGCATTTTGTGCTTGGGCAAATGGGTTGAACAGCAAGGAAAACAGCAGGATCGGAAGAATGCGCATCTGTGAAAGTTTGGGTAAAAATATTCAATAACCGGGAAATACAATGTTAAAAGGAGAACTAAGGTGAGCCGGCTTGGGGAGGCATATTAAATTGTAGATTTGCAGTTCAAGCCGGAAAATGAGAAAGAAGAAATTGGTATTGGAGCATTTGCAGGTCAGTGGTTATGCCGCCGGCGGAAAGTCTATCGCAAAATTGGAGGGAAAAGTAGTTTTCATTGAAGGGGCTGTGCCTGGAGATGTTGTGGATGTTCGGCTCAGCAAGAACAAGAAAGATTGGGCAGAGGGGAAGGCCATCAGGTTTAGATCCTATTCATCAGAGCGAACAACTCCTTTTTGCAAACATTTTGGGGTCTGCGGGGGGTGCAAGTGGCAAATGTTGCCCTATGAAAAACAACTGGAGTACAAGTTTCAGGAAGTGGAGCAGCAGATGAAGCGGATTGGCAAGATCAATATCCCCGAAATGCAGCCGATTGCAGGGGCCAGTGAAACGCAGTACTACAGGAACAAGCTTGAATTTACTTTTAGCTCCAAGAAATATTTTACTGAAGAGGAGATTGCCTCCCTGGAAATGCCTGAAGAGGGGCCGCGGGGTCTTCCTTCCATTCCAGCCCTGGGTTTTCATGTACCCGGCTCCTTTGACAAGGTGATCGATATTGATGAATGTTTTTTACAGGCAGCACCAAGCAATGCCATCCGCAATGGCATCAGGGCCCATGCCCTGGAACAAGGATACAGTTTTTATGATATACGAAACCATACAGGATTGCTCAGGAACCTGCTGGTCAGGCTTTGTACTACTGGAGACCTGATGGTCAACCTCGTGTTTGGAGAGGATGATGAAAAGGCAAGGGAAGACATGATGGAATACATCAAAAAGGATTTCCCTTCCATTACTTCGCTGTATTATACGGTGAACCGCAAATTCAATGATAGCCTGGGAGACCAGCATCCCATCCTTTACCATGGCAACGCATTTGCCATCGAGCAATTGGGTGAATTGAAGTTCAAAGTGGGTCCCAAATCGTTTTTCCAAACCAATTCAACACAGGCTGAACAGCTTTACCAGATTACCAAGGATTTTGCTGAGCTGAAGGGAACTGAAATTGTATATGACCTTTATTGTGGCACAGGAAGCATTGGCATCTTTGTCAGCGACAAGGCTGCCAAAGTGATAGGGGTGGAAGTTATCAGTGAAGCAATCGATGATGCACATGAAAATGCTACCATGAATGGCATTGACAATACTCTTTTTTATGCTGGTGATGTGGCAGACATCTGCAACAATGCCTTCTTTGAAACACATGGCAGGCCTGATGTGATCATCACTGATCCTCCCAGGGCGGGCATGCATGAAAAGCTTGTACAGCAGATCCTGGCCATGGAAGCGCCATTGGTGGTATATGTGAGCTGTAATCCAGCCACACAGGCAAGAGACCTGCAATTGTTGGCAGAAAAGTATGCGGTGACAGCCATCAGGCCTGTGGACATGTTTCCCCATACCCATCATATTGAGAATGTTGTGCAGTTGAAGCTGAGGCAAGATGCCCCAGGTTCATTAAATTTGTAATATAAAGCAACGTATGGAATCAGAAATCAGACCGGGCAGGTTTCAGGTGCTTCCCGTAGTCATCAAAAACCTCATCATTATCAATGCCTTGGTTTGGCTCGCGCAAATCACTGTTGGCAAAGACCTTTTGTCCATTGAAGATCTTTTTGCACTACACCATTTCAGTTCTGTGCATTATCATTTCTGGCAGTTCATTTCCTACATGTTTCTGCACTCCTCCGATTCTTTCTTTCACATCCTCTTCAACATGTTTGCCTTGTGGATGTTTGGGTCTACCTTGGAAAACCTCTGGGGACCAGCCAAATTTCTGGCGTTTTACCTGGTTTGTGGTTTTGGTGCAGGCCTCACCCAAGCGATTGCTTTGACCTATGATATATCTCAGTACAACGAAATGTTTGCAGCAGGTCAGATCGGTGCTGCTGAACTTTTTGTATTGACAAATGTTCCTACCCTGGGAGCTTCTGGAGCCGTGATGGGAATTTTTGCTGCCTTTGCCTATACCTTTCCCAACAGCCAAATGATCATTCTCCCGATTCCTTTTCCCATCAAAGCCAAATGGGCATTGCTCGGTCTGGGTGTGCTGGATGTATTGGGTGGCATATCAAGCGAATCTACAGGAATAGCGCATTTTGCACACCTTGGAGGAGCGGCAGTGGGAATTATCATTGTGATGATCTGGAACAAGCGGAACAGGAGAGATTTTTATTGACCAAAAAAACTAGCGGCATGGGATACAGGGACAATACGGAATCAGGCCGTTCAAATCTGTTCAATACAGCAAACCCTTTGGTGATCCTGGTTGTACTGCAAATTACTTTTTTCATTATGATGAACTTCCTGAAAAGCATTTATGTGTTTTCAAGGATTCCGGAAGAACAATTCTACCGCAATATTTACCATTGGTTTGTGATGCCTGGAGACCCCATGCGATTCATCACAAGGCCATGGACACTGATTACCATGCAGTTCACTGAAGTCAAGGTTATCCTTGTCATCAGCAACCTGATTTGGTTGTGGACATTTGGATACCTTATCCAAGACCTGATCGGTAACGACAAGATCATTCCCATTTATATCTATAGTGCCACCATCTCTGGTATTGCATTTTTGGGAGCGGCCAATATTTTTTATCCAGGTGCAACACAATCCATATTTTTCAGTGGGGCTGTGTCCGGAATCCTTGGATTGGCTGTAGCGGCAACAACCGTTTCTCCAAAATACCGTTTCTTTCCCATGATTGGCGGTGGGATCCCCTTGTGGATTATTGCATTGATTTATTTGCTCTTGAACCTTTCCTCCGCATTTTCCAATCCTGTTTTGCTGTTGCCTGTTGCTGCAGCAGGCTTAACAGGCTTTGCATACATCCGCATGTTGCAAAAAGGCAATGATCCAGGTGAATGGATGAATGCATTTTTTTCCTGGATTGGAGCATGGTTTACCCCATCAAAAAATAAAGGATATTCTACAAAGCAATCCTCCTTCTACAACCAGGGCACCAAGGTCCCGTTTGTCAAAAAGCCCAATATCACACAAGAAAGGATTGATACCATTCTTGACAAGATCAACCAGAAGGGCTATGATCAATTGACCGAAGCGGAGAAAAAGATTTTAAAGGAAGCCAGCAAGAAAGACCTATAAATAGCCCATGGGTAATTTTTTCAAATCCGTTTCTGTTGGGGTCATGATGCTGCTCAATATCTGTGTTGCTGCATTGTACCTGGTATGCAGCTTTGCTCCGTACATGCATCCAAAGACCTGGTGGTTCACTGGTTTTTTGGGCCTGTTCTTTCCCTATCTATTGGTGATCCTGCTGCTCTTCCTCTTGTTTTGGATTTTTGTTCGCATCAAGTGGGCTTTATTCCCTTTGCTGGTGATGTTGGCTGGTTCTTCAGCGGCAGGCAAACACGTTTCTTTCAAAGGAGGCGATGATTTTTCGTTGAAGAAATCGCCTGCTTCCATCCGATTCATGAGCTGGAACCTCCGTCATTTCATTCCTTTTGATGAAAGCATGTTCAAGCCTGATCAGGAAAAACACCTGCAATTGATCCTTGACCAGGTAAAAAAATACCAGCCTGATGTCATTTGCTTTCAGGAGTTTGTGTCCATGCCTGGACAGGGTAACAAGGACCCAATGCATAATCTCGAACATGTGCTTGGTTACAAGTATCATCAATTTGCAGGGGAGGATATTTTTGGTACAAGTCAATACAGTGGCATTGCTATTTTTTCGCGGCTTCCTATCATCAATGGAAATGAAGTTCCCTTCCCTGCAACAGCTGATGCCAATACAGAAAATACGGTTTTTGCTGATGTCATCCATGGCGCTGACACGTTGCGTATTTACGCTGTGCATCTTCAATCTTTTGGATTTGGGGCAAGGGAATACGGGGTCATCGACGACGTAAAGGCAAAAAATGACAGCAGCGTCATCCAGTCCAAACAGTTGCTCAAAAAAATGCGCAATACTTTTTATTGGCATGGGGTGCAATCTGATTTTATTGTGAACGAAATGGCATCTTCTCCATTCCCCAATTTTGTGATGGGTGACCTGAATGATGTGCCAGGATCCTACACCTATTCATCGGTGCGGGGGGAGAAGAAAGATGCATTTCTGGAAAAAGGGACTGGTTTGGGCGCAACGTATACGAGTTCCTCCTCTTTCAAATTACAGCTTTTGCCCACCTTGAGGATTGATTATATTTTTCATCCTCAGCAGTATGAAGCCTTGCAGTTTACCCAGGGAGGAAAAAGACTCTCTGATCACGCGTTTCTGGTCTCAGACATCAGAAAAAAATAGGCATCTCCCGGGTTCGACCCCTGTTCTGCTTTTCAATCTTTATCTTTGCCCTTACAATATTGTTTATGTCTTCATTGCAGTTTTATAATTCACTTACCAGACAAAAGGAAGTATTCAGTTCATTGATTCCAGGCAGGGTTGGCATGTATGTATGCGGTCCAACCGTCAGTGGAGAAAGCCATCTTGGGCATGCAAGGCCATTCATCACCTTTGATATTGTCTACCGATACCTCCGTCATCTTGGTTATCAGGTACGGTATGTGCGCAACATCACTGACGCTGGTCATTTTGAAGAAGAGGGAAGGGAGAGTGAAGACAAGATCTCTAAAAAAGCCATCCTGGAAAAAATGGAGCCCATGGAGCTGGTGCAGAAATACACCAATCTCTTCCATTGGGCGATGAGGGAGTTCAACAATGTGGAGCCCAGCATCGAGCCCACTGCGACAGGACATATTGTGGAACAGATTGTCATGATCCAGCGGATCATGGCCGATGGCTATGCCTATGAAGCCAATGGTTCAGTCTATTTTGATGTTGAAAAATACCACAGGGATTTCAGTGCAAAAGGCATGCAGTATGGCATCTTGAGTGGCAGGGTATTGGATGATCAGCTCGAAACAACCCGTGAGCTGGAATCGCAGGAGGAGAAACGCAACAAGGCTGATTTTGCCTTGTGGAAACATGCCGCGCCAGAACACATCATGCGCTGGCAAAGCCCATGGGGAGAGGGTTTCCCCGGATGGCATATCGAGTGTTCTGCCATGAGCAATAAATATTTGGGGGCTGAATTCGATATACACGGTGGTGGAATGGACCTTCAGTTTCCTCACCATGAGTGTGAGATTGCGCAAAGTGCCGTCTGCAACCACCAGATCCCTGCGAAGTTCTGGCTGCACAACAACATGATCACCATCAACGGCAGAAAGATGGGGAAAAGCTATAACAATGTGATCAAGCTCAGTGAACTGTTTAGCGGATCACATGAGATCTTGACGCAAGCGTATTCTCCCATGACCGTTCGTTTCTTCATTCTGCAAACGCATTACAGGAGCACACTGGACTTCAGCAACGAAGCCCTTCAGGCAGCCGAGAAAGGCCTGAGAAGGATCTGGGAAGCCTTCACGCAATTAAATAAGTTTGTTGTTTTAGACAACAACATCAGTGCCGGAGATCCTGATTTGGAGCAGCATTGTTTTGAGGTGCTCAGCGCATTGGATGATGATATGAACGATGACCTCAATACAGCAAAAGTATTGGCAGGTCTGTTTGAGTTGGTGCCGGTCATCAATTCTATCAAGGATGGTTTGATCAAAAACAATGCCCTCACCACAGCCACCATGCTGTTGATGAAAGAGAAGTTCAATACTTTTCTGGTTGATATTTTTGGATTGAAGGATGAAAAAAAGCATGATGACCAGAAGCTTGGTGCTGTGCTTCAGTTGATTGCAGACATCAGAAAAGACGCCAGGGAGAAAAAAGACTACGCCACTTCAGACAAGATCCGCAACCAGTTGCTTGAAGCAGGCATACAGCTCAAGGACGAAAAAGATGGTGGGCTCAGTTGGGTGCTGGTCTAGCCTGTGGATTGAGGGCATTAATAGTTGATGGACTGTACGATGCGTGTAATCCCTTCATGTGCTGCCAACCTTTTGTTCATCCTGCCCAGTGACTGATCAGAAATGGACCAGTTCATTGGATAATCCTCCTCCTCACCTTTTTTATACAGGTTGATGGACTGGTAGGTGGTATCGCCCTTGTAAATCTCGAGCAGGTATTTGTACAGGCGCAGGTTGTTGATATCCGTTTGTCTGGCATAAGATCCCAGCATTGTTTTTACCGGAGCCGCCAGATCATTGACGAGCGGATGTGTTTTTTCAATACTCTTTTCGGTTTCTGTTTCATTGGTGATGTGCAATACATTGAACCTGATTTTTTTATAAGGATGCTGAGGATTGCTCCTGATGCTGTCCATGATCATGCTGTGAAGATCGAGGAGCATCTCATGCACAACCCCGGCACCAGAGTTGTCAAAATAACCACCATCCACAAAATACTGATTGCCTATTCTCCCCGCAGGGCTGAAATAAGGAAACCTTGCGCCAAGGGCCACTGCAGTGGCTACTGACAGGTCCTGACTGGAGTCCAGGCTTTTCAATACGTCAATCCTTTTTCCAAATACATTTTTTTCAATGTTGATATTGCTGACCACTGCCGGTGTGCCATCTTGCATCCTGGTACAATTGATGAAAACCAAGGGCTTTACACAACTGCTGTCATGGTGCAGTTGAAGTGCTGAAAAAGGCAAGTTCATCAACCGTGTAATTTCATTTTCTTTCTTTGTTGATTGAAATGATTTTTCCAAGGCTGCTGCCCTGTCGTTCAGGAGATGAAAAGGAACCAATGGGAGGATGATGTCTGGGCCTAACAATCGTACCAAAGGAAAACTAAGGAAATCGTTGGACAAGTAGTCTTGTATTGTTTTTATTGTGTTCGTCTCAGAGGGGGCCAGCAATGTTGCATAAAATGAAAGATTGCCAAGGTTTCCACCAGATGCGCCAGACAAGCAAAACAATTGTTTGGAAAAATTGCCGGAGGATTTCTCCTGGATCTTGCCCAATACAGATGCCGTCCAGTAAGCAGACCTTGAAGCACCCCCATCCGCCATTACAAAATAGATTGGAAAATTGGTTGTAGAGCTGTCATCCAGTTGATTTTTTCTTTCCTCCATCCATCTGTTGAAATGCCCTCTCAGGCTGGGTCTTGCATGGTATTGATTGGTCTCTTTCAATGGCATCAGGTTGACATCATGCGTCTCATTGAACAGTCCTGCCATGAAAATGCCAACCAACACCAGAAAATGCAAATTCATTTTTTGTTTGAGTGAAAACAAGGTGATGATGTTTCCAGCGCCCAGCAGGATGCCAAAGGAAAGCAGGATGATGGGCAGTGCTGTGATGTAACGGGAAAATGAAATGGAAAAGACTGCAGCAAAGTAGATGAGCATTGCCGCAAAAGAAAAGATGTTGAACCAACCGAAAATGTTTTGCTCTGTCTGGGTCATCAGTTCTTTTTTCAACGGATCTCTTTTGCCTTCCTTGTCTGTGAAAATCCAGACAACAAGATCATGATACGCCAAACGGGTGTTGATCAAGTATTTGTGGGCAGCTTTGGGAGACTGCTTCAGACTGGTTTCACTGATTTTCTTTCTGGTAATCACAAGAAAAAGATATCCTGCTTGAAGCAGTGGCAACAGGCAGGTGTATCCCTCGATTGAGTTCAGCAAAACCATTGTGCTAATGATGATGGTGAACACCAGCCAAAGCCAATTCCGGTAAAGGATTAGCGCTTTTTTGTTGCTTTTGTTTTTTATTTTTTCAAACAAGGGGTGAAGCGTGGCATAGCCAATTGCAGCGATGCTGACAATCATCCATTGTTTAAGGTTGTTGCTTTCTGACGGCACGAGTACAACCAAAGCAATGATTGTTATGGTGAAGCAGGCATAACCAAGGATTCTTGGGGTATGGTAAAGGCCTTTTCTGGCCACCTGAAACAGCCTGTCGTGGTTGTAGGCAATGAGCCTTGAGGTATACCAAGTAATCAATACCCAAAACAACAGGCCAACAACAAAGAAAAGTCCGGTCTGTCTTGATTTTAGGCCTGTGAGGATGATGTCTTTTCCCTGAACAAATCCTGTAAAAAAAACATAGGCAAACAGGATGAACAAGATCCCCGGCAGAAAGGCCCAGAGCAGTTGCAGGAGGATGGCAAGTTGTTGCAGGCCTTTTTTCAGCGCTGGCATATCGGTGGTTTAGGTGTTTAGGTTTGCCCTCCGCTGCTGCATTCCTCCTCTACTGAAGTTCTTTCCAAAGCATGTCTTTCAGTTCCAGCAGTCCTGAACCGGATACTGAAGAAATGAACACATGCGGAATATCGGTTGGAAGTTCTTTTGCTATCGCTGTTCTCAGCTCATCGTCCAGCATATCATTTTTGCTGACGGCGATGATGAATTTTTTATCGAGCAGTTCCGGATTGTATTCCTCGAGTTCATTGAACAGGATTTCCAGTTCTTTTTTATGGTCCTTGCTGTCCGCAGGGATCAGGAAAACCAATACAGGGTTTCTTTCGATATGGCGCAGGAAGCGATGGCCGAGACCCTTCCCTTCAGCAGCACCTTCAATGATACCCGGTAAATCTGCAATACAAAAGGATTTCCCATCGCGGTATTCCACCATGCCCAGTTGTGGGGTAAGGGTGGTAAATGCATAATCTGCGATTTTGGGCCTTGCGGCAGTCAGCGAAGAGAGCAGGGTTGATTTTCCCGCGTTGGGAAAGCCTACCAGTCCTACATCCGCCAATACTTTTAGTTCAAGGACTTTCCATCCCTCAAATCCTTCCTCTCCGGGTTGTGCGTATTCCGGTGCCTGGTTGGTGGCTGTGGCAAAGTTCTTGTTGCCCAATCCACCCCTTCCACCTTTTACCCAAATGAACTCCTGGCCATCTTCCAGGATTTCACCATCCTTGTCTCCGGTCCCTTCGTCCACAGCTAAGGTACCGAGTGGAACTTCGATGATGATGTCATGGCCATCCCTGCCGGTCATGTTGTTTTTGTTGCCCCCCTGTCCATCTTCAGCAATGACGTTTTTATAATAACGCAGGTGAAGCAGTGTCCACAGGTGATTGTTTCCCCTCAGGATGATATGACCGCCACGGCCTCCATCGCCTCCATCTGGCCCCGCCTGGGCATTGAATTTGGTCCGCATGAAGTGCTTGCTGCCCGCCCCACCGTGTCCGCTTTTGCAAAACACCCTTATCTGGTCTACAAAATTTGATTTTTCCATTGGGGGTAAAGGTACGAAATGCAATGGACAAGGTGCTGAGGTTCAAGGACCGGAAAAATATCCTAATTTTATGCAATCAATGAAGCTCCTCCGTATTGTCAAAAACAAGTTTGTGCTGGCCTCCATTTTATTTGTGGGGTGGATGCTATTTTTCGACCACAACAACCTGTTCCTGCACCTCCAATACCGGGCTGAATTGAATGATCTCAAGGAGCGTAAACAATATTACAAGGATCAGATCGAAAAGACGAAAAATGATATCGACCTGATCAAGACCAACCCGCTCTGGATGGAAAAAATTGCCCGAGAGCAGTACCTCATGAAGCGGGACAACGAAGATATATTTCTGGTCAGGGAAAAATGAGACCCAGTATTAGTAGTCAAAACTATTGACGGGCAATGCAATATCAACCAATTATTTCCGTTTTAGGGAGGTCAGGTGAACGTGCAATCAAGATCTGATAACCATTCCATACTTCTATCCTGTCAATGACCATCAAATCCGACTATCCTTTTTCAATCATGTCTAATTGATAAAAGACTGATTATGAATTTATTAATATTCGAATCCATGTTACGTTACCTTTACAGTGAAATGTCTTCTGAGGAGAGTGCCCACTTTTTATTATTCGTCGAAAACAACCCGGCCATGATGGAGCAATACGCCCGGATGAAGGAGGGTTTTGATGTACTCAACAATATCAAGCTCAGTCCTGCTGGGAGTTCAATTGACCACATCATGTCTTATGTTGCATTAAAGGGATTCTCCATGCAATAAGAAAGGGCTTGGGATTTTCAATTCTCCCTCTCACCCAAAGTGCAGAACAAATAAGAGAAATGATGGTTTCAAATCTGGTTCGCCAAGAGGCGTTTACATTTTGTTATTGGCCTTGTGGTAAAGACAGATGGCTGTCAATCCACATTCACCACATTTGGGGCTTCTGGCAATGCAAGTATACCTGCCATGCAGGATCAGCCAATGGTGGGCCTTGTGCACCAACTCTTTCGGAATATTTTTGATCAATTGTTTCTCTGCTGCCAATGGGGTTTTGGCTCCACGGGTAAGCCCCAGCCTGGCAGATACCCGGAACACATGGGTATCTACCGCCATGTTCGGCTGTTGGTCAATCACGGAAGTGATTACATTGGCTGTTTTTCTGCCAACACCAGGCAGCTTGATCAGTTCTTCCACCGTCATGGGCACTTCACCATTGAAATCGTTCATCAACATGTTGGCCATTCCAATAAGGTGCTTGGTTTTGTTGTTGGGATAGGAGATGCTCCTTATGATGGGAAAGAGGGTGTCAAAATCAGTTGCAGCCATGCTTTCAGGGTCTGGAAATTTTTCAAAAATGGCTGGTGTGGTCAGGTTCACCCGCTTGTCTGTGCATTGCGCAGAAAGGATGACAGCCACCAGCAACTGAAATGGGTTGTCATACAAGAGCTCTGTTTCCGCTTCCGGGATGTTCACCTGAAAATGCTCAATCACTTTATCGTAGCGTTCCTTTCTTTTCATCTGAAATTTGTGGATGCAAATTACAACAATCCCTGAGACAGTCTTCCAGCAATTGATGCCCCACATCCAAATTATCTTTATCTTGGAATCATAATTTTTCACATGAAATCAATCACCAGGATTCAGTTATCGCTCATGATGTTCATGCAATTCTTTGTATGGGGTTCATGGTACGGTCAAATGAGCAAGTACATGACCGACCAGTTGCATGCCACGGGCGAGCAGGTGGGCAGTGCCTACGCAGCATTTTCCATTGCCATGATTGCAGCACCTTTTTTTGTAGGAATGCTTGCCGACAGGTTCTT
Source organism: Chitinophagaceae bacterium (assembly GCA_947442625.1). Classification (GTDB taxonomy): domain Bacteria; phylum Bacteroidota; class Bacteroidia; order Chitinophagales; family Chitinophagaceae; genus Pollutibacter. The sequence goes on along the minus strand of CANEWJ010000002.1, from coordinate 7,069 downwards.
CGAAGCCCAAAAAGTGTTGGGTGTTTTGAACCTTGCCGGAGCAGCCCTGCTCTATGTGTTGACCACCATCACAGATGCCAATACATTCTATTGGGTGATGCTCGCCTACTGCTTGACCTTTGCACCAACCATCGCACTCACCAGTTCCATTGCCATGCGTGCCATGAACAATCCTGAAAAGGAGTTTCCTGCCATCAGGGTATTTGGAACATTGGCATGGATTGCAGTGACCAACCTGGTTGGTTACCTGGGTGTGGGAGACAATGTCATGATCTTTCAAATTGCCATGGTCTCGGCTCTTTTGCTGGGACTGATGTCTTTTTTCCTTCCCAAAACATCACCCACCGCAACTGGCCCCAGTACCTTCGGACAAATCATTGGCAAGGACGCATTTGTATTGTTCAAAGACCGTTCTTTTCTCATCTTTTTCATCTCCTCGGTATTGATTTGCATTCCCCTTTCTTTTTATTATGCCTGGGCAAACCCATCGCTTACGGATGGCTATAAAATGGCATTCCCATCAGCCGATCCCAAAACATTCAGGATAGAAAACATCATGTCTTTGGGTCAGGTTTCTGAAGTGTTGTTCATGCTCTTGTTGCCCTTTGCCTTCGGAAAATTTGGGGTTAAAAAAATATTGATCGTAGGATTGCTGGCATGGATTCTCCGCTTTGTATTTTTTGGATACGGCGATCCTGCTTCCAGTCAATGGATGCTGTATGCTGCGATACTCCTGCATGGCGTTTGTTATGACTTCTTTTTTGTGAGTGGAATGATTTATACCGACCAGAAAGCCGGAGAAAAAATCAAGTCTCAGGCGCAGGCACTGATCAGCCTTGCCACCTATGGTATTGGCATGTATATCGGTTCCATCGTTTCAGGGAAAGTCAAGGATCAGTACACTACCGATGGTGTAACCGATTGGTTGCATGTATGGCTTGTTCCTGCAGGCATTGCAGCTATCAGCCTTGTTTTTCTGGTATTGTTTTTTAAGGACAAGAAAACCACCTCAACCTCCTAAACCCCTCAACCTCTAAACCATAAACAATGGTAAAACTTGCCATGCTCGGCTCCGGATTCATCGGAAGATTTTATGCTGACTCCATTCAAGGATTAAGAAGCCGCGACAAAATTGTTTCTATCTATTCAAGAAGAGAAGAACAGGCAAAGAAGTTTGCCGAAGATTACCAGTGCGAACATTATACCACAGTGATGGAGGAGGCGATTGCCCATCCCAATGTAGACATGGTTTGCATCTCTCTCCCGAACAACCTGCATGAAGAAGCGGTGATGCTCTGCATCAAGCATAAAAAAGCAGTGATTTCCACCAAGCCCCTTGGCCGGAATGCTGCAGAAGCCAAGCGCATGCTGGAAGCAGTTGAAAATGCCGGCATCTTCAATGGTTATCTTGAAGACCTTGTATATACACCAAAATTTCTCAAAGCGCACGCCAGTGTTCAAAGCGGTGCACTCGGAAGAATACTGTGGGCAAAATCACGAGAGGCCCATCCTGGCCCCCACAGCGATTGGTTCTGGGACCTGGAGCAGGCAGGAGGCGGTTGTATGCTTGACCTGGGATGTCATTGTGTAGAAATTGCCAGAAGTTATATCGGCAAGGACATCAGGCCCGTTGAAGTGATGTGTTGGGCCGATACACAAGTGAAGCCCATTGATGCTGAGGATCATGCCATCGGCTTGGTCAAATATGAAAACGGGGCCATTGGTCAGTTTGAAGTGAGCTGGACGTTCAGGGGTGGATTGGATTTGCGTGATGAAGTGATGGGAACCGAAGGAACCATCTGGATCAACGGATTTTTGAGAACAGGCTTTGACATGTTCACTACTGGAAAAGGCGCCGATTATGTTGCAGAAAAAGCGGAAACCAATACTGGCTGGTTGTTTCCGGTTGGGGATGAGTTGAACGAACTGGGATACAACCACATGTTCTTTGATATGTTTGATGCCTATGAAAAAGGCAAAGCACCCAAAGAAACTTTTTACGATGGATACATCGTCAATGCAGTCTTGGATGCCGCCTATAGAAGTGCCAAATCAAAAATTTGGGAACCCGTTCAATTGCAGGACTGGCGTGGACTTGAAGGGCAGACCAAGCAAGGAACCCTTGTTGAATTTGATGCAGACCATTATCTCGTTAAGGAAGAGATGACCCATTATGGCACAAAAAAACTGATCCTGAAAGAAAAGGCTACAGGGAAGATTGTGGAGAGAATCTTATAAACCTCTACACCTTTACACTCCTAAACCCTAAAGATATTTCCTGATCTCCGCCACCAACTCACCCTTGGTAATCGGAGTGCCCTTGATCTTGTTGTATGGCTTGGCATCCACCAGGTATACATCACGAAGGATCTTGATCAGTTGTCCATTGTTGATCTCTGGAACAATGACAGTATCAAACTGCTTGATGATGTCTCCGAGATTTTTTGGGAAAGGACGCATGTACCGGATATGCGCATGTGAAACCGCCTGGCCTTCCAGCAACAATTCCTGTACAGCACTTTTGATGGAGCCATAGGTACTTCCCCATCCGAGCACCAATACTTTTCCGGAGGCGGCACCGCTGTCAATTTTTTGTTCGGGGATGTATTGAGCAATCATATCCACCTTTGCCTGCCTGGTTTTCACCATGTGTTCATGGTTATCAGGTTCATAGCTTACGTTGCCGGTAATGTCTTGTTTTTCCAATCCTCCAATCCTGTGTTCAAGTCCTTTTGTACCAGGAAGTGCCCAGGGCCTCACCAGTTTCTCATCGCGCTTGTAGGGCTGAAACCTTTCCTCTCCTTCATCCAACGCAGTTTTGAATTTGACGGTAATGGCGGGAAGGTCTTCAGCTTGAGGGTACATCCACGGTTCTGCACCGTTGGCGATGTAGCCATCGCTGAGGAACATCACTGGCGTCATGTGCTCCAGGGAAATCCTGACGGCTTCATATACGGCACTGAAACAATCGCTGGGAGTAGAAGCAGCAATCACCGGCATTGGGCATTCGCCATTTCTTCCATAATATGCTTGCAGCAGATCGCTTTGTTCTGTTTTGGTGGGAAGCCCGGTTGAAGGCCCGCCCCTTTGTACATCGATGATCAGCAGAGGAATTTCAAGCATCACGGCCAGACCCATGGCTTCTCCCTTTAAGGCAATACCAGGGCCTGAAGTGGTGGTAACGGCCAATGCACCGCCATAGCTGGCCCCAATGGCTGCAGTAATGCCCGCAATCTCATCTTCTGCCTGAAATGTTTTTACGCCAAAATTCTTCATCTTGCTCAGGTCGTGCAGGATGTCCGAGGCTGGTGTGATGGGGTAGGTGCCCAGAAAAATCGGCAGTCCACTTTTTTGTGATGCTGCCACCAAACCCAATGAAACTGCCTGATTTCCCATGATTGACCTGTAGTTTCCAGGCTTCATCTTGGCTTTCTCAACCTTGTATCTTGTGGTGAAGGTTTCAGTAGTATCTCCATAATTGTATCCTGCCTGCAATGCTTTGAGGTTTGCATTCAGGATATCATCTTTCTTGCCAAATTTTTCGTTCAGGAATTTCAGGGTACTGTCCATGTCTCTGCTGTACATCCAGTAAAGGAATCCTAGTACGAACATGTTCTTGGCCCTGTCTTTTTCCTTGGTGCCCAGGGTGATGTCTTTCAATGCCTCCCGGGTCATTTTGGTGACATCCATTTTGATCAGTTCAAAGCCTTCCAGGGATCCGTCTTCAATCGGGTTCACGCCATCGGGGTAGTTGGCGAGACGAAGGTTTTTTGAATCGAAACCATCCACATTGGCAATGATTTTTCCTCCTTTTTTGATGGCTTTCAGATTGGTTTTCAGGGCAGCCGCATTCATCGCCACCAGCACATCACAAAGGTCTCCGGGGGTATAGATGGCATCGCTTGAGAAACGAAGCTGGTAGCCACTCACGCCAGGAATGGTACCTTGTGGCGCACGGATTTCAGCGGGAAAATCTGGGAATGTGGCGAGGTCGATTCCCATCAAGGCAGTATTGTTTGTGAATTGACTTCCCGTCAGCTGCATGCCATCTCCGCTATCCCCTGCAAATTTGATCACGATATCGCTGAGCAGTTCTTCTTTTCTTTGGGTCATGTTAAATGTTTGTCGCCAGTACCTTTTTTTGGGTCATGCTTTGGCTGATTCAACTGAAATTAATTAATTTACACTACAAATTTACCCATTATGGCGCTTTTCAATTCAAGTAATCCTACACTTTCAGAAAAATCTTTCAACAGGTCAATGGCTGCCCCTGGATCTGGCATCATGTCTTTCCGCGGCACCCTCAATAAGTTTGGTTTTCTTTTCCTCATGGTGATGGCAACTGCCTTCTATGTATGGAATGAAGCCAGCGTAGGCAACAGCATTCAAGGATACCTGATGGGTGGTGCCATTGGTGGCCTGGTTATCGCATTGATCCTGATGTTTAAGCAACAATGGGCCCAATACCTTGCTCCTGCCTACGCACTGCTGGAAGGTTTGGTTGTGGGTGGCATCTCCGCCATCTACAGCAATGCATTCAGCAAAGTGGCTCCGGGTATCGTAACACAGGCCGTGGTGCTCACCTTCGGAACTGCGATTGCCATGTACTTGCTCTATACCTTCAGGATTATCAGGGTAACCGAGAAATTCAGGTCTGTGATGTTTGCTGCTATTGGCGGTATTGCACTCTTTTATCTGATCACTTGGATTCTTTCCATGTTCAATGTAAACATTGATGGTTTGCACAACGGAAGCTTGTTGAGCATCGGTATTTCCATCGCCATCACTGCTATTGCTGCACTAAGCCTTTTGCTGGACTTTGACAGGATTGAGCAAGGCGCTGCGATGGGTGCACCCAAGCATATGGAATGGTTCTGTGCCTTTGGTTTGCTGGTTACCATGGTATGGTTGTATGTAGAAATTCTTCGCTTGTTGGGCAATCTTTATGGTCGCCGCGACTAAGCTTAAATGATATTCAAAAAGAAAGCCGGTCTCATGTGAGCCGGCTTTTCTATTATGGTCTTTTTTCTTTTTTTGAATGACTGGAATTCGATTTAGTACCCGTCTCCATCCAGTATGTTCCCCAGTCCTCCAAGGATGCTTCCTTCCTCTCTTCTGTTGGTTGTGCCATAGGACAGGACCCTGCTGGCAAGGCGGCTGATGGGAAGTGTTTGGATCCATACTTTACCTGGTCCGCGGAGGGTTGCAAAGAAGAGGCCTTCTCCACCAAATATGCTGTTCTTGATGCCACCAACAAACTGGATATCGTAATCAACGGTTTGGGTAAAAGCAACTACGCAACCGGTATCAATTTTCAATACTTCGCCGGGGGTGAGGTAACGTTCAAATACATGTCCGCCTGCGTGAACAAAGGCCATGCCATCACCTTCCAGTTTCTGCATGATGAATCCTTCCCCGCCAAACAAACCGGTGCCCAGTTTTCTTTGGAAGGCTATGCCAACGTTTACGCCTTTTGCTGCGCAGAGAAATGAGTCCTTCTGGCAAATTATCCTGCCATCCAGTTGTTGGAGGTCCAGTGGAATGATTTTTCCTGGATAGGGTGAGGCAAAGGAAACCCTTTTTTTACCCTGTGCCATGTTGGTGAAGGCTGTCATGAAAAGGCTTTCACCGGTAAGCAACCGCTTTCCTGCAGAAAATAATTTCCCCAAAACGCCCTTGTCTTGTCCGGATCCGTCACCAAATATGGTTTGCATTTGAACACCATCATCCATCATCATGAAGCTTCCTGCTTCTGCGATGGCTGTTTCGTTGGGGTCGAGTTCAACTTCTACGTATTGCATTTCTTCTCCAACAATCCTATAATCGATTTCATGGTTGGATCTTGTGCTGTACTGTTCCATTTTATTGTTTTAAACATTTACAATAGGCGCTAGACGATTGATGAAAGCAATAGGTTGCATGGTGCAGCATAATATTTCATCCATCATCCAGCGCCCGTTGGCGGAGGTTATTTTTTCAACTTGCCATTCCAAACAGGTTTGCCCTGGATTCTCCTTACAAGGTAAACAATACCGGTAAAGAGGAAGAATAGGGGGCCTAACAATCCGAGGATAGAGATCCACTTTCCTTTGAAGAATTTGGTCATCGGCCTTTTCAACCGCTCAGCAATGAGATACATGGCTGGTACAATCAGCAGCGTCATGAAGAAGGCAAACAACAATCCCCAAATGATGGTGAGTGACAAAGGCTTCCAGAATACGGCGTTGTCACCTCCAAAGAAAATATGTGGATTCAAATCGGTAAACAGGGTAACGAAGTTGATGTTGAAGCCTACCGCCAGTGGGATAAGTGCAAGGATGGCCGCAAGCGCGGTAAGCAATACCGGTACAATCCTTGTTTTCCCGGCTTCGATGACGGCTTCTCTTGTCTTCATGCCCCTGCCCCTCAATTCGTCGGCAAATTCTATCACGAGGATACCATTCTTCACCACAATGCCGGATAGGCCTACAATACCAATACCTGTGGTTACCACGGCAAAGGTAGACTCTGTAATGGCATAGCCCAACAACACACCAATCAAGCTGAAAAATATTTCAGACAATACGATCATGGTTCTGCTGTAAGAGTTGAACTGCAAAATGAGGATCAGCAGAATCAGCCCGATAGCAGTAAACATCGCTGTTCTGAGGAAGTTGGCGGTCTCGGCCAATTGCTCACCTTCGCCTGTTTGTGCAATGGATACGCCTTCGGCTTTTGATTTGAATGCTTCGATATGTTTCGTGATTTCTGTATTGACGGCCTGGGGTGTATAGCCCTGAGAAGTCAATACATTTGAGAAGATGGTGATCACACGTTTCTGGTCCTTTCTTTTGATGCTGCCATAGGTATTGCTGAGGTCTGCTTTAACGACAGAACTGATGGGTACCTGTTTGATCTGACCGTTGGTGAAATCGCGGTAAGTAATGCGCATGTTCAGGAGCTCAGACAATGATTTCCTTTGTGATGCATTGTTGCGGATGATGATATTGTATTCCTCTTCACCGATCTTCAACTTTGAAATTTCCTTACCGAAAAGGGCTGTCCTGATTTCCAATCCGATTTGACCGGT
>CANEWJ010000001.1 GCA_947442625.1 Chitinophagaceae bacterium | reverse complement strand
CCTTGCTGATTTGCTCAAAGCCGGCTTTCAGGTAAACATGATCAACAAAGGCAGCAACCTCATTGAAGTCAAATTCAATGGAAAGGAAAACCAAAAACCAAACCTTGGTTTGTTGAAGTCGGTGCAGGAAGGCCTGGTATGGCTTCATCTCACCAACTGTGGCATCACTGATGAGGATCTCGTCATTGTTGGGGGCCTTTCCAATCTTTACAAACTCAATCTAAACCGAAATGCAATTACAGACAAAGGTGTTGTTGAGCTGGCCAACTTGTCTAAACTGGAATACCTGAATCTCTACGGAACATCCATAACGGAAAAAAGCCTTCCTGGATTGATCAAATTGCCAAAACTTAAAAAGCTTTATGCCTGGGAAACCGCCATCGATAGCAGCTTTTCAATGAATGGCATAAATGCTGCCAAAGACCTGGAGTTGGTATTCAAGCTGGCCCAATGATGTTAAAGGTGATTTTTTCTTGTTTTCAAAGAAATCGTTCCGTTAAAAGCCCATGCGCATTTTGAAATGTTGATACCCCTATTCAAATAAAAAAGGTGGTCCGTTTCCGAACCACCTTTGCAATATCAACAGTGCTTTATTATGCGAGATCGAAACGGTCCAGGTTCATCACCTTGGTCCAGGCGGCCACGAAATCGTGCACAAATTTCTGTTCAGCATCTTCGCATGCATAGAGTTCAGCCAATGCGCGGAGTTCAGAATTTGAACCAAAGATCAGATCAGCGCGGGTAGCTGTCCACTTGAGTTCTCCTGTTGAACGGTCGCTTCCTTCGAACGCTTCGTTTGATGCAGATGAAGCTTTCCATGTTGTGCTGAAATCAATCAGGTTGGTAAAGAAATCATTGGTAAGCGATCCGGGACGCTTGGTGAAAACACCATGCTGTGAATGATCGAAATTGGTATTCAATACACGCATTCCACCAACCAAAACAGTCAGTTCTGGAGCGGTAAGTGTCATAAGTTGCGCCTTGTCAATCAACATCTCTTCTGCAGCAGACTTGTAGCGTGATTTTTTATAGTTGCGGAATCCATCAGCAGCTGGTTCGAGCACTGCAAATGATTCAACATCAGTCTGGTCTTGTGAAGCATCTGTGCGACCAGCAGTAAATGGAACTATGATGTCATGACCTGCATTTTTCGCAGCCTGTTCAACACCTGCATTTCCTGCAAGCACAATCAGGTCTGCAATGGAAACCTGCTTTCCGCCTGCGTTTGCCGCATTGAAGGCAGACTGGATGGACTCAAGCACATCCAATACTTTTGAAAGCTGGGATGGGTTGTTGACTTCCCAGTATTTCTGTGGGGCCAAACGAACACGGGCGCCATTGGCTCCTCCACGCTTGTCAGAACTACGGAAAGTGGATGCTGAAGCCCAGGCAGTGGAAACCAATTCTGAAACTGTCAGACCGGAAGACAACACTTTGGCTTTCAAATCATCTGCATCCTGGTCATTGATCAGGGCATGTTCAACCGCAGGGATTGGATCCTGCCAGATCAACACTTCTGCAGGCACTTCTGATCCTACATAGCGTGAACGTGGGCCCATGTCGCGGTGGGTCAGCTTGAACCAGGCGCGTGCAAAAGCATCTGCAAACTGATCAGGGTTCTCGTAAAAATTCCTTGAAACCTTTTCGTATGCAGGATCTACCCTCAACGCGATATCTGTAGTCAACATGGTTGGGGCATGACGCTTTGCAGGATCGTGTGCATCCGGAACGGTGTCAGCACCTGCGCCGGCCTTGGGCTTCCATTGGTGGGCACCTGCGGGGCTTTTGGTCAATTCCCACTCATATCCAAAAAGGTTCTCAAAATAATTATTGCTCCACTGGGTTGGTGTGGTGGTCCAGGCACCTTCAAGACCGCTGGTGATGGTATTTACGCCATTGCCGCTGCCCAGGGTATTCTTCCATCCGAGGCCCTGCTCTTCGATGCTTGCACCTGCGGGTTCTTTACCTACATACTTACTTGGATCTGCAGCACCATGGGTTTTGCCGAAAGTATGTCCGCCGGCAATCAGGGCTACAGTCTCTTCGTCATTCATCGCCATGCGGGCAAAAGTTTCACGGATATCGCGGGCTGATGCAAGTGGATCAGGATTTCCATTAGGCCCTTCGGGGTTCACATAAATCAATCCCATCTGAACGGCAGCCAACGGATTTTCAAGGTCGCGGTCTCCTGTGTAGCGCTTGTCTCCAAGCCACTCCTTCTCAGGGCCCCAATATACATCCTCATCCGGCTCCCAAACATCTTCACGACCGCCTGAGAAACCAAAGGTGTTGAAGCCCATCGATTCCATTGCACAGTTGCCCGCAAGGATCATGAGGTCAGCCCAAGAAAGCTTCTGTCCGTATTTCTTTTTTATTGGCCAAAGCAACAAACGTGCCTTGTCGAGGTTGGTATTGTCGGGCCAGCTGTTGAGGGGAGCAAAACGCTGCATGCCCCTGCCACCACCACCACGGCCATCAGTAGTACGGTAAGTACCTGCACTATGCCATGTCATCCTGATGATAAATGGACCATAATGGCCATAATCTGCAGGCCACCAGTCTTGTGAGGTGGTCAATACGTCAATGATATCTTTTTTCAGGGTAGGCAGATCGATTGATTCGAACGCTTTTGCGTAATCAAACGACTCTCCCATTGGATTTGACAGGGTAGAATGCTGACGAAGGATGTTCAATCGCAGCTGATTGGGCCACCAGTCTTGGTTTCTTGTGCCACCACCAGCTGTCTGCTGAAGGGTTGCACCAGAAAACGGACACTTGCCTGTAGGTTGTGCTGAGCTATTTTCCATATTTAATTGATTTATAAATGATTATTGATAAAATTACAACATATCGCAGATGGTAACTTTTTAAAAGCGGAAAAGTTCGGATTTTTTACAAAAAAATGATACTTCCTGGTGGGTGGCTCAGAAACCAAAAGCACATAACTTTGATAATATCAAATGATACTATCATGAAGCCTCGCTACGATATCAATGCTGATATTCTTCACTTGATAAGCGAAATTTCAACCAAGCTAAAGACCATGAACAATATTACCGCGCATTGGTCATCTCCGATCAATCAGGAAAATCAACTGCCTTCACTGAATACATGTTAAGCATTATACCAAATCCTTCACCAGGAAAGATTACATGAACAGTTTTAAAAACATATCCAGTGCAACAGCAAGCAGGGATTTGCAAAAAGCGGTAGAAAAGGGGCTTCTAGCAAAAGAAGGATCCTTGAACCAGACGGTTTACATGTTTAAGTAGGATTGCAAGAGCTCCTAAAAATCATATTTCTTCCTTCTCGGACGAGACAACATCGCTGTTGCTTCTTTGTCGTCTTTCTTGAATTTTTCCGTCTTGGGATCCCAATAAATCTTGCGCTTCACCTTCATGGCAATTTGGTGCAACAGACAGGTGCTGCAAGAACGATGACCCACTTCAATGGGTGCAACAGGCTCCTGCCTTGTTTTGATGCAGTCGAGCCAGTTGGCATGCTGATCAGGGCTGTCATACAACTTGGTTTCATTGGCACCGATGACAGACTGCAAGAGCTTGGGATTGCTGGCATCAATGGGTTTCACGCCAGATCCATCCGCAACCGGATCAGAATCGGTGACCCTGTAGTTGCCCCTCGTTACCCAGATCCATCCTTCTGTTCCGATGAACTTTACCCCGTTGGGAAGCTCGTTGGAAACGGTCATGCGCACACCATTTTCATAGAGCGCTTCAGTTTTGAAAATGCCATGCACATCCCAAAGCCCGCCATAATTGGCGTCATCCGTAGGAAAGCTGGCATTGCCCCAGACTTCAATCGGTCCGCTATACTCCATCCCCATGCCCCAATGGGCAATATCAATATGATGGGCGCCCCAACCAGTAATCATCCCCGCACCAAACTGCTCGCAGCGCAACCAGCCTGGCCTGTTGCCAATGCCCCTGGGGCTGGCATCCTGGCCATGCACACGGTCCTGGGTATAATAGACTTCGGGGGTTGCTCCCAACCATGCATCATAATCGAACGTGGCAGGAACGCCCATGATGGTCCTGTTTCCACCGCCCGGATCGCCAGGAAGCCCCACTTCAACCGTAACGAGTTGTCCGATCCTGCCGTTGCGCACCAGCTCACAGGCTTTTTTAAACTGTGGCCATGGGCTTACAGAACGCTGCTGGCTGCCCATCTGCAAAATCCTGCCAGTTTTCTTCACGGCATTGCTCAAAATCCTTCCTTCCTCAATGGTCAGCGATGCAGGCTTTTGCAAGTAAACATCTTTGCCGGCATTGACCGCATGCACGCCAACAATGGCATGCTGGTGATCAGGCAAGCTGATGTGCACCGCATCAATATCCTTGTTCTTCAGCATCTCCTTGTAATCGTAATAGACCTTGATGTCCCAATCGCCCTTCAAACCTCCGTTGAAAGCGGAGGACCGAATATAATTGTTTTTCACTGCGGCAACACCAGCATCTGCGCGCAACCTGTCTACATCACAAACAGCCATGATGCGGGCTCCGGCATACTTTGAAATCCCTGTCATGTCATGTGAAGTGGAAATCCTTCCACAGCCAATAGATGCCACATTGATCATGTTGCTCGGAGCATTTTTTCCAAACACACTGGCAGGAACAATGGTGGGCATCCCACTGAAAATCAGGGATCCTGTGGCCAGCTTGGCAGATGTGTTGAGGAAATTTCTTCGGCTTTGCGCCTTATCAAATTTTTTCATGGCAATGCTATTGTTTTGGGTGGGCAATGATAAACAGGAACTGTTCCTCTAATTTACTTTCTTTTTTCGCTTGCGCAATGATTGTTTTATTTTTTGTTGATGGTTATTTGTGGAGGATGCGCAAAACCCTGCCAAGCACTTTCGGCCCTGGCCTGGTCAAACTTTCCATTGAACACCACCAGCCTGTATTTCAGGACATAGGTTTTTCCGGGCTCCAGCAACCAGTTCCTGTCTTTTGTGGGAGCGAAACTGAAAAACATGTCGCCTCTGCCATTGGTGTTCAGGGTCCAGATGCGCATGGGCTCGGGAAAATTGTAGTTCGTGGGGTAGGCCAAAAAGGCGGCGCCGCCATAATCATTGCCAGGCAATTCGCCTTGCACAATGCACCATTTGGCTCTCGTGCCGTCGGTATCTTTTCTGGTCTTACCTTCAGAAGTCAGCACTTCACAATTGGTATTGTTCCAGTACTCCGTGGTTCTCCATCCCATGCCGGCGTAGCGGTATTCAAGAATATGAAACGGACTTTCGGTAGCACAGTTCATTTCTGAAGTGATGTCAACAATATAATAATCCTTGTCCTTCTCGGGTTGATAGACCCTGATGGTTTCCAGTTCATTGAGCGCCACTTTTTCGCCACCACCTTTCTTGAAAACAACATGCTCATGCAAGGCCTTGATTTCAGAAAAAACAGGCCCTTCCGTTTTGGAAACCAGCTTCGCAAAACGCACGGTTCCTTGTTTGGATTTAAGGTTCCAAAAATCCACTGTATCCTTTTCAAAGGCCACATGGGTCCAGGGGTTCCAGATGCCATAGTGATGGTAATGATCAGGTGCCTGAATCCTTGTAAGCTCCTGTCCATGCGGCGTCCAGAGTGGATGGATAAAGCCACTGCGCTTGAAAGCCGTATCAATTTTTGCAGGAGGATAGACCGTTGCATCATTGTAACGCAAGAGATTTTTATTGCCAGCGTTGAAAGTGATATCAGTCGCTGTTTTGCTTGCTTTGATGTTATTAAACGGGGACGGAACGGCATGCGCAAGCACATAGCTAAACTCCGTTTTCCCCATGGGATTGATCAGCCAGTGCATGCCCCGATGGCCTTCCTGCCTGATCTGGAAAGGAATGGGAACGTGTTTATTTCCTTGCACCTCAAAGAGTGCCAAAGCAGAATCTGCAACATAACTGAGCTCATCAAGGTTGATGCTCATGGGCACGCCAACAAGATTGTTTGTCTTGTCTAATTTGATGTTGAAAGAAGCGATCTGCTGTGCACTTGCTTGTGCAAGGCAGATTAAAGTGGCAAGAATAAAAGAAATGATTTTTTTCATAGCAAACATTTATCCCAATAAAGCTAATGAAATAATTGCTTGCATCTTAGATCCTGCAAACTGAACAATCGCCTTATTGCATAGACATGTTTACAATGCATCCAAATACCGATCCGCCTTGTCCAGGTGCAATTGTCTTTTTTGCTCCGGCATTTTATCAAAGGTCTTGATGAGCATGCCCAGACGGGGATTTTGCAAAAAGAAATCGCGGTGTACATGCATAAAACGCCAGAACAGTCCGTCCCAAACGGCTTGCCAATCGCCCTTGGGATAGTCGCTCATTTTCATCAGGTAATTGCTGCCACTGATATAGGGTTTTGTTGACATCAAACCGCCATCCGCAAACTGGCTCATGCCATACACATTGGGAACCATCACCCAGTCGTAAGCATCAATGAACATTTCCATGAACCAGCGATAGACTTCGTTGGGATCAAATTCACAGAGCAACATAAAATTCCCCAAGACCATCAGCCTTTCAATGTGATGGCAATAGCCCGTCTCCAAAATCTTTTTGATGGTGCTGTCAATCGGCTCAATGCCAGTGGTACCCTTCCAAAAAGATGCAGGAATTTTTCGGGTAAAGCCCCAATAGTTGCGGGTCCTTTCTTCACTGCCTTTTAATTCATATACCGCACGTATAAATTCTCTCCAACCAAGGATTTGCCGGATGAAACCCTCCAGTGAATTGATGGGAATATCGTTTTCCTTGGCATAAGACAGTGCTTCATCAATAACGTATGCAGGCGTTAACAAGCCAATATTGAGCATGGGCGTCAATACCCCGTGATGAAGAAATATTTCTTTTGTGACAATCGCATCTTCGTAGGCCCCAAATTCAGCAAAGCGGGTAGCGAAGAATGTTTTCAGCCATTGCTTGCTGTCTCTAAAATTGGTTGGGTAAATGAACTGCAGATTGACGCTTCCATAATTATCCGGAAAATATTGGCGGACATATTGAGCAGCCTCTTCGTGAAGTGGGCTGGATGTTGAGAATTGAATGGCTGGAGGTGTTTTTCCCTTGGGATATTTCAAACGGTTTTCGTCATCAAAAGTCCATTTCCCACCCATTGGAATTTTGTCAGCATCCATCAAAATATTTCTTTGCTGACGATGGTGCTTGTAAAAATCTGTTTGAAACATTCTTTTCCTGCCTGAGAAATATTTGGCATTTTCTTCAGACGTCAATACAAAAAGAGGGGAGTTATTTTTGCGGACGGCAACACCATGTTGCGCGCAAGTCTTATTGATACGCTGTTCCAGCCATTGATCGGTTGTGTCGATGTATTCAAAACTGTCAATGCCAATGGATTTCAGATGGGGAACCAGTTTCCTGATATCAGATAAAGGATTGAAAGCATCGATGTACTCAACATTGATGTTGAGCGCAAGCAAATGGCTTTGGTAGGTTTTCATGCTGGCGCGATGAAAGAAAATTTTCTGTTGGTGAAAGTTATATTGTTTGAAAAAAAGCCATTCTTCAACCAGGTAAATGGTATCGGATTTTTCTACCAGAATATTTTGCTCAAAAAGTTGGTGCGGAAAGAGAATGCATGTCCTCATGTCAGATCTTGTTGGCATTACCCAACAGATAGAACTACAAATGGTTGCCCTCAGCGCTATTTTGTTTTGCGTTTTGAAGCGCTCCTGCCGGAGGTATTGACATGCTTGCTTAAAATCCTGTTGCCTTCCAATTTGACCGCTGGTGTTTTTTTGAAACCCCAGACAACATCGCTGGCTGCTTTTCTGGTGGCCTCAATGTCTACGATGGGGCTGGGATAGTCTTTGCCAATCACAACCTGGTAAAAATCCTGTTCCATTGCACTCATTTTCCATGGCTCGTGTATGAGCGCGGGAGGAACATTTTTCAAGGCAGGAATCCATTGTTTGATGAACAGTCCTTCCGCATCATGGTCTTCTGAATTTTTGATCGGGTTGTAGATGCGAATGGTATTGATGCCTGTAACACCCGACTGCATCTGCAACTGGGGATAATGAATACCGGGTTCGTAATCCAAAAACTGTCTTGCCAAGAAATGAAGCTCTCTCCAGTCTTGCCAGAGATTGAACACAAAAAAAGAAACCACCATGGCCCTCATCCTAAAATTGATATAGCCTGTTTCAACCAAGCAACGCATGCAGGCATCTACAAGCGGAACACCCGTATTGCCTTCCTGCCAGGCCCTGATATACCCTTCGTTCCTGGGTTTGACAACATTATCGTAAGCAGCATTGATGTTCTCAAATTCCATCCGGCACTCGTCTTCAAATTTTTGCATGAAATGACAATGCCAGTGCAGGCGCGAGATGAAATTTGAAAGGGCCCTTTTGTTGCTGGCCAGCGCATAGTGTTGGGCTGTATATTGAAAGACCATTCGCATGCTGATGTTGCCGTAACTGAGGTAAGGCGAAATCCTGCTGCATCCTTTCCTGCTCAGTGCAGGCTTAGAAATGTATTTTGAATAGTTGACGTATCGCTCCGTCAAGAAACTCTTCAGGTATTTCCAGGCAAGGGTTTCACCACCCTGTTGAAACGAAGCATTTGGTGTGCTGATTGCCGCATCAAGTTCAGAGCCCTTGATACTGTCGTAGAAATTTGAATCCAGCAACAAAGTATTAAGCTGTTGCAGGTCAATTGTGTTGGCTGGCTGCAACATGGTTTCTTTCCAACGCTGTTGCCATTCTTTTCTGGACTTCAGTTTTCTAATCACCCCATTGTGTCGGGATTCCGTCCAAGCAATATCATGGTTGGAACAAAATTGCTTTACGGCAAGGTCTCTGTCGTAAGTAATTTTATTTCCGATTTCCTGGTGCGAAAAAATTGCCTTGATGGCATACTGCTGCTGAAGCGTTTCAAAAACAGCCAGCACTTCCTGATGAAAAACATGGATGCGCGTGTTGATACCATCCAGTTTTGATTGCATGTCTTGCAGGGACTGGTAAACAAAACGCCAGTGACGAACATCGCTGTCATCGTTGTGCATCACCGAAGGTTCAAAGCAATAAACCAGTAAAATGGGCAAACCCTGTGCTTGGGCCAAGGCAAGTGGTTCGTGGTCTGTGAGCCGCAAATCACGCTTAAACCAAACAATGGCAATGGCTTGTTTTCCGGGTTTACTGTTGCTCATTTACTTGCGGTATCGCTGGTACAACAGTTTTTCTATTTTTTTCCAATAGGCAAAAAACGATGGAAAGTAACCTGTTAGCTGGCTGGCCATCCAATCCCTGGAATCTTCTATCCCTTTATACCCAATGTTCAAGGGATTCTCCTTATAGTAAATGTCTTTGAGGCCTTGTTGATGGCAAAGCTGCTCAAAGGCTCCCACATAAACCTGAATATTCTGGATGTTCTTGCTCAGGGCCAGCATAAAGTCCATGCAGCGTTCGCTCACCGGATAGTTGTTAAAAAATTCCGGCTCCAGCAACAAGATGCGGTTGCCTTCTTCGCCTGCATGCCAGAGCGGATCCAGGTTATAATAATTGTAAACAAAGGTCGGGAGTTGTTGGTCTACCTGAAGGGGTGCTGCCTCAGGCAGGATTGTTTTCAAAGATGCTTCTTGATTGTCCATCAAATGTTTCGGACAGTCTGGCGATTCAAACCACTCATAAGGTTTATCTAAAAAGGTGTTGAACTGGCGGGTATGGGTGTACTTGTTGATATTCTCCTGGTTGGCATAATATTTTTTCGAACTATTGGCACCGGCCACCCATTGCCAGCTGCAGGCATTGCTTGCCCAGTCTCCATCCAACAGGTGATAGTACATCCAGCGGGCAGGATGCAACCAATGCGACTGGGCGATGTTGCAAACTACGGATGCGGTATACATCCTGCAATGGTTGTGCATGTAGCCCGTTTCATAGAGCTGGCTGATGGCAGTATCAATTCCCTCAATACCGGTACTGGCCGCGAGGATGGCAGAAGGTATTTCGTGGTTTTTTACCGGCTCCTGCGGATGCTTGATGTCTTCGCTCAGGTTTTTCACCTGCCCCACCCGCTGAAAATAATCCCTCCAGCAAAGCTCTTTCACAAAAGATTCGATTTTCAAAATGGTATAGCCCTTCGCCATCACATGGTCAAGCACCTGTTTCGTGCTAATCACACCCCGGGATATATAAGGAGATAGATAACTGACATCGCCATCCACAAAATTCCTGGTTTTGCCGTACTTCAGCGGATCGATGGCATCAATGCGCTCAAGAATGGTTGTATAATCGGAGGCAAAGCCAGGTTGCATTATTGTTTGTTTAAGTTGGGGTGATGAAGAAATACAAGTGTCAGACGCGTAGGTTGACAAAATCACTTGAAAAGTTTAACAACAATAAAAGGAGCATTTAGTTTTTAAAAAGCCAGTTCACCCAGTTTTTGTATTAAAAGTACAGCTCAACTTCCGGGTTTGGCTGTAATCCTACCCCCGCAGCGTTACTACCTATCTGGGCCCCCTGAGTTCTTAGAGCAGTTGGTCTACATCAAACGCATTATTGCTTTGCACCTGAAGCCATCCACTTCGCTGCATTCGACAAAATCAGAATGACTTTTTCCTCTTTGAACACGGGAAATGTTTCATGTCCTGGCCGGAAGTAAAAAACTTTTCCTTTCCCAAGGTTCCAGAGCATTCCTGACCTGAACCATTCTCCTTTTTCCCAGGTTTCTTCAAACAGAATTTGATCTGGTTCGGGCACATGAAATGGTTCGTCATACATTTCAGTCTGTGGTATCTTGAAGTTCTTTGGCAATCCCTTCATGATGGGATGGTTGGGCATCAATACATTAACAGCACTGGGTTTCCCATCGTTTCGAACAGAAGGGAAACAACAAATGGGAAGATGAACGGTTGCTGTTTTATGCCCGTCAGGAAACCTGCGCTCAATCACATATGGCGTGATGCGGGTATCGTATTTGGGGATGGTATACTGTTTTGCCGGAGAAACAAATTTGACATCTTCCTCTTTTATGGAGCCGTCTGCCAATATCCTGATTTTGGTGATTTCATTCATGGCCTGAACAAAGGGTGTTGCCCAATGCGCTGAATGCAATGCAATGAACGATAATTTTCCAGCCTTGATTCTGTCAATAATGTCCTTCCCTTTTTCAGTTGATATTTCTGCTTGCTTTACATGACCCCACCAGATCAACACGTCCGTTTCGTTGAGTAGGCGTTCTGAAATTCCTTGCTCAGGTTCATTCAATCCTGAAGAGACCACCGTAAACGCCGGATTCTTTTTTAACTGTTCTGCTATGCAGTTTCCCAGAAAGTTGTCATAGGCTTCTTTTTCGGCATCGGACCTTTCATCCCAGATCAGGATGCGGATTTTTTTTGAACCAGCTGTCATTGCGTTCATGGCTGAAGGCAGAAGCATTGCTGAAGCAGCAGCAATGGAGGTGGTTTTTAAAAATTGTCGTCTTTTGTTTTCCATGATGTATTGTATCAAATAATTTAATCACTAAGTCAAAGCTTTACGGATTGTCCATCAATCCTCCATCACCTTCATCACCACCCGAAACCCAATATCGGCCTGTGGTTTGGTATAGGATTTTTCGCTGCTGATGCGCACTTGATAGGCGGGTTCTTGAAAACTTCCGCCTTTGGCGATGCCCTGTTCTTCCATCATCTCTGCTACATTTCCACACATGTTGTACAAGCCAAATGAGTTGGGATAAAATGCATTGATGGGGGAAAGGATGATGGTCTGCTGCTCATCATTAAATTCATTGTACTTATGAGTGGATGAGTCAAAAACAAAACGGGTATGTTTGAAATTGCACAAATACTGCTTGCGGTTGTTTTGCATAAAACCAGTTCCCCAGGTATACATTTTTGAAGTATCGCCTTTGTTGGCTGCAAAAATCCACTCTTCTTTGCTGGGCAATTTGAAGAGCACTTTTTTGTGCTTTCGTTTGGGGTCTTGATTGTATTGTTCAGTGAGCCAATCGCAATATAGAAGCGCAGCGGCATAACTCACCCCAACAACAGGATATTGATCATAGCTGGGGTGGCGAAAATAAAACTCAACCAATGGCGCTGCATTTTGTGGCTTGGTTTTCCAGACCAACGTGTCGGGAAAACAGTGGTTGTAGATGCCGGTTTTTTTGTTGCTCAACAAATCAGCCAAAAACAGGCGATAGTCCAGGTTGGACACCTCATACTTCGACACGTACAAGTCCTTCTGTGTTTTTACGAAATTCGATTTGATGTTTTTCAGGACAAGCGGTTGGTCGCCGATCCCTGAAAATGAAACCAGGGCAATGATGCAAAAGCTGAAAACCAATTTCATGAAAAGGCTGATTTGATCTTTATAAAGTTACGCGTTTGGCATCTCTCAATAATCTCTATTTTTGATGACTACAACCCTCATCCCATGGGCATGACCAAAAATTATTTCTCTATTGCCCTGCTCAATTGCATTGTGTTGCTCGGTTGCGTCAGATCGGGCTTGCACAAAACCCATACCGATTGGAAGGTTACAGGTGGAGGAAAAGAAAACCTACACTATTCTTCCATCAAACAAATTGACACCAGCAACATCCAGAACCTGGAAATAGCCTGGGTCTATCATGCTGAAAACAAAGACCAAACCCGCTTTGGTGCCATGGAATGCAATCCGATCATCATCGACTCAGTGATGTTTGGCGTATCACCCAGATTGAAACTCTTTGCCATCAATGCCCGCACCGGAAAAGAACTGTGGACATTCAATCCTGCAGATTCAGTAGCCAACAAAACATGGCACCGCAACAGCGTCAACATGAACCGTGGCGTCGCCTATTGGGCTGAAGGCGAAGACAAACGCGTCATTTATACCGTTGGTCCGGTGGCATTGGAAGTGAATGCAAACACGGGTAAGCTGATCAGCAGTTTTGGAAGGAATGGCGGCATCAACCTTGCCGCAGGGCTGGGCAGGGATTCTTCCAAAGTCTTTGTTGCGCCCACCTCTCCGGTCATGGTCTACAAGAACCTGTTTTTCCTGAGTGGTCTGGTGGGTGATGAAACCCCTGGCCATATCCGTGCGTTTGACGTGAAAACAGGTCAACAAAAATGGATTTTTCATACCATCCCATATCCCGGCGAAGCCGGTCATGAAACCTGGGAAGACAGCACGGCTTACAAACACATGGGGTCTACCAACAGCTGGGCGGGTTTCAGCCTGGATGAAAAAAGGGGAATTCTTTTTGCCCCAACAGGCAATCCTTCCAATGATTTTTATGGAGGCAACAGGCTGGGAAAGGGTCTCTATGGAAACTGCCTCTTGGCCATTGATGCAGCCACAGGAAAACTGATCTGGTATTTTCAAACGGTTCACCACGATGTCTGGGACATGGACCTTCCAGCTGCACCAGCACTGATTACAGTCAAGCACAACGGCAAAAACATTGACGCGGTGGCGCAAACAACCAAAACCGGATTTGTTTTCCTGTTTGAGCGGGAAACAGGAAAGCCCCTTTTCCCGGTGGACGAAGTGCCGGTTGTTGACCAGAGTCCGCTCAACAACGAGAGGCTTTGGCCAACACAGCCCATGCCCCGTTTGCCCAAACCCATTGTAAGGCAGGCCTTCAACCATTCCGATTTGAACAGGTTGGTCAGCGATTCCAGCTTCCGCACTATTGAGAAAAGGTTCCTGGGCTATCGTTCAGGAAAAATGTTCAACCCTCCATCGACTGAAGGAACAATTATTTTACCTGGATACGATGGTGGTGCAGAATGGGGTGGGCCTGCGTTTGATCCGAAAACAAAACTCCTCTATGTCAATGCCAATGAAATGAGCTGGGTCTTGAACATGGTTGAAAACAAGCCTGATCCCAAAAAAGTGAAAACCAATTTTGAAGCGGGTGCAACACTCTATACCCAGCACTGCATGGGTTGCCATGGCCCTGAAAGGCTTGGTGGTGGCGACTATCCTTCCATCATTGGTGTGGAGAAAAAATATACAACAGCATCTTTCATCCAGTTGATTACTACGGGAAGACGAATGATGCCCGGCAACAACAGCCTGAGCAGCGAAGAAAAAAATGCCATTGCTGCATTTGTCTTGAACCTGAAAGAAGAACAACAAAAACCATTCGCCGGAGCAGCAACAAAAAATACAGTGGCGCCAAAACAGGGCTATGGATTTACAGGATACAACAAGTTTTTAACGCCTGAAGGATTCCCAGCCATTCAGCCACCCTGGGGATCACTCACCGCCATCAACATGAATACGGGTCAACACGAATGGAAAATACCTTTGGGAGAATTTGAATCATTGAAAGCAAAAGGCATTCCCGCAACCGGCCGCGAAAACTATGGTGGACCGGTGGTAACCGCCGGTGGCCTAATTTTTATTGGTGCCTCCGCCGATGGAAAATTCAGGGCCATCAACAAACGAACAGGAAAAATTCTGCTCGAACTTGACCTCCCTGCTCCGGGTGTAGCCACCCCATCCGTCTATGCTGTCAATGGAAAACAATTTGTCGTCATTGCCTGCGGCGGTTCAAAATGGGAAGGAAAATCCAGCGATGCCTATGTGGCGTTTGCGTTGAAGGATCAATAAAATCAGGTGATTTGATGAGTGATTATGTCTATTCCAACTTATCCTCAACCAAAGGTTGCCGGATATGCGGAGATTAAATCGTCCATTCACCACAAATTTGCGGAGATTATTTTCCCTATTCACCGCATTTTTGCGGAGATTATTCACCCTATTTGCCGCAATTTGTGCGGAGATTGAGGTTTTGATTACAACACTAGAACGCTAGCCACAGAAGACAACACTACAGGTGAAGGCGAAGAACGATCTTGTACGCTCAAGTTCAACTATAACATTTCCCTACACCTTTTTCCGCAAGCAAGTGGGTAACTTGAATCGTGCAAAATGGCAGTCGATTCAAAACACCAAAACATTTTGAAATGCGTATTTTTTTGATGGCCTCGCTGGTTTTTTGTTGCGTTAATTCCAAGGCCCAATCCATCCCCACCAACACTGGTAGCAATTTTAAGGCTTCAGATGCCAAAATATTTTTGGATCACCACAACAAAGTCCGCGCTCAAGTGGGCGTAGAAAAACTGACCTGGAGCAGCTCGCTTTCAAACTATGCGCAGTCCTGGGCCAATGAACTGGCTGCCAAAAAATGCAAGATCAAGCACAGCGAATGCAGGGATGAAACGGGAAGAGTCCTGGGTGAAAACATTTTCTGGGGAAGCTCTTCCACTTTTTATGGAACCCTAGATGCTTCCAAATCCTGGTATGAAGAAAAAGCGGATTACAATGGTAAGCCCATCGAAGCGACGAGAGGGAAAATGGTTGGACATTATACCCAAATGGTCTGGAAATATACCCGTGAAGTGGGAGCAGGGGTCGCCTACTGCCCCAGTGGCGCCATCATTGTAGTGGCCAGCTACTATCCCGCAGGAAATATTGTCAGGGCGGTTCCCTACTAAACCTTAAATGATATGAAGGATATGCTGCGCAGATGCACCATCAAACAGAAGTTAATTCCCACAAACATTGATTGTGAAATAAAATTTCACCCATTTGATTGATATTGCAGCAATACAAGTAGAAACCGATGAAAATACTGATCACAGCAGACTGGCACCTTGGGAAGAAACTGCACATGGAGGACTTCAGCCAGGACATGGTCCTGTTCCTGGACTGGTTGCTCAGGTACATTGGGGAAAATGAAATTGATCACCTGCTGGTGGCCGGGGACATCTTTGACCAAAGCAATCCTTCCAACGAGGCCACAAAACAATACTATGATTTTCTTGTGCAACTGCCTGCCAAGGGTTGTAAGGCGATTGTCACCTCCGGCAACCACGATTCTCCCTCATACCTTGATACGCCTTCATCCCTTTTACATTCGCTTGGAACAACGGTGGTAGGCCGGTTTCCCGGAATGAATCAGGTTGAAAAAATATTGATCCCAATTGCCAACCGGTCGGGCAAGACCGAAGCCATTGTTGCCGCGATCCCCTTCCTCCAGGACCGTTTCATTCGCCAGGTGGGCGAGAGCGAGGGTATCCAGGAAATCGACATCAAAATCCGGGAGGGCATGCGCAAGGTTTTCAAGGGCATCGGTGATGAAATGAAAAAACGCTTCCCCAACCAATTGCATATTGGAATGGCACACCTCCACGCCCAGGGCACAAAAGCCAGCGAAGCGGAAAGAGAGATCCAGATCGGCAACGAATTGGGCATTCCGTCTGATGCGCTGGACCAGTTCAATTACCTGGGATTAGGGCATATCCATACCGGACAGCCTGTGCTCGAAGGAAAGATCCATTATGCCAGCAGCCCGATTTCACTGGGCTTTTCTGAAAACGTTTACAAACACAAGATCATCCAACTGGATATAGATGGAAACAGTTTGAAACAGCGCTTCATCCCTGTACCAAAGTTCAGATCGCTTTACCAGGTCAAAGGAACCATACAGGAAGTAGAAGAGAAACTGGCCTTGTTAACATGCAAATACCAACTGCCGGCCCTGCTTGACCTTTCGATCGATGAACCAATTTTTGATCCAAAGCTCATGCCAAGGATTGAAACGTTGAAAAATGAAATAGCTGGTCGAAACCTGAAAGTCGTCAGCCAGCGGGTGATTTTTCGTGACAAATCCAGCAGCCGAAAACTTGGAACTTTGGCGCATGACAGGGTAAATGACATTAAACCCGCCGCTGTTTTTGAAAAAATCATTGAAGGGCGAGAAGAGAATGAGGAAAAAACTGCACTCAAAGACCTTTTCAACACCATTCTTGCTGACGCAACACAACAACAACCATGAAAATACTCAAGCTGAATTTCAGCAATATCAACTCTCTGAAGGGAGAATTCAGCATCGATTTTGAAAGCCCCGAACTGGCCAGTGCCGGCCTATTTGCCATTACAGGACCTACTGGTGCTGGCAAGAGTTCCATCCTTGATGCCATTACTTTGGCATTGTATGGTTATACGGCAAGGTTCCAGGAGATTACGAAAACAACCATTGAAGATGAAAAAGGTATCATCACCAAGGGCACAACTGAATCTTATGCCTCTATCACTTTTCAAGTCAATGGCGAAACCTATCGCTCGCAGTGGTCGGTCGGTTTGACCCGTTCCGGAAATCTTAGTAAAATCCTGTTGAAAGTCAGCAAGCAGGAGGATGGTAAATTCAAAGCCATCACTGATAAATTGAAAGATTCAAGGGCCGAGATCATCAGGATTATTGGGCTATCGCAGGAGCAATTCACGCAGGCCATTGTATTGAGCCAGGGAAAATTTGACGAATTCCTCAGGGCCCCAAAGGCCGACCGTTACAAGCTTCTGGAAATCATCACCGGAACGGTGCTTTTCCGTGAAATTGGAAAAATGGCTTTTGAGCGCCACCGTGAAGTCAAGGAAAAAATCAGGTTGCTGACCGACACCATGGGGGCGATTGAGGTGTTTTCTGAAGCTGATCTTGCTGCAATTGAAACAAAAAAACAAGCACTGGAGTCTGAGCACAATGATGGAGAGCAATTGTTAACAACACTCAGGAACAAAATCAAAACAAAACAAGACATTGCTTCATTGCATAATACGCTTACACTGCTGGGGGAAGAAAAAGAGAAACTTGCAAAAGAGGAAACTGTGCTTGCAGGGGCCATGGAACGCCTTCTTGATGTTGAAAAAACTGCTCCATTGATAAAGCAATGGAATGCGCTTCAATCCATGCAAAAGGATTTGTCTGATGAACAAAAGGCAATTGAAGAGGCGTCTTCATCGCTAATGAGTTTGCTGGATGAACGGTCTGGGGTGATCAACTCCTTTTCAAGCGCCAGTGGAAAAACAACAGATGAACATGGGTTTATTGCTGCATTGGATGCTTTTTTCAACTTGTTGGATGGTATGGATAAAAGCATCGCCACACTGGAAACAGAAGTCAGTACAATAAGAGTGTCCTTGGCCAATTTCATCAATACCCTTCCTGAAAAAACAAGAACAATTCTAAAACCCATCAGTGCTGATACTGCCCAATTGAAAAATTACGTAATGGGGCAACAGGAGGTCCTCCGTAAAAATATTTTGCCGGATGCTTTCAGGCAAGGAAATTTTCAGGATGCCATCACGGTGCATCAAAACAGGATTACTGAACTCAGCAACTGTCTGACCATTGCTGCATTGGTGCAAAACAATGAAGACGACAAAAAAAGGAACAATGAAGAAGTCGTTGACTTGACAAATCAAATCAATGCATTGAATACATCGGTCCGCGCATTGGATACAACCATTGATGATGAAAACGCCGCATTGGAAGTTTTGCTAAAAGCGGTTGAAGCCAACAATGCCATCCTGTCTATGGAGATTCACCGGCAGGCATTGGTCGATGGAAACCCTTGTCCCTGCTGCGGTTCAACATCCCACCCTTATGCCATCAACCTTCCAAAACTGAACAATGCGTTGCAGGAAGACTATAACCAAAGGAAAGAGGCCAATGAGCGGAACATCAAGGTGAAAAGAGAAACAGAAACAGCAATCGCGCTGTTGGAAAGGGACAAGCTCAACAAGGAAAAAAACATTGAAGGAATTGACAAGGAGTTGGTATCAAGCAAGGGTGATTTGAAAAATCGTTTTAAGGCATGTGAGTTGCCTGAAACCGCAGACCAGGAAATGATCAAACAATCCATAACCCTGTCTGAAGAAAATATCCGGGTGATCAGGCTGCACCAGGAGTGGGAGATTGTTGAGGACAGCCTGATCCAATTCATCAAAGACATGGAAGTTTTTCAGCAAAAGCAATCGGGCCTGAACAAGCTGAAAAAAGAAAGGAGTGAAGTTTTCAAAGAAGGTGACATCAATGAATTCAGGGATCAGCTGAAGCAGGATTGGACAAGAATCGAAACGTCAATATTGACGCAACAAGAAAACATTCAAAAGGCTTCCTCGGCAATAGAAACCCTTCAGGCATCAATAAAAAAAGAGGACATTTCCTTTGATGCATCAATGCTGAAAAATGGGTTTGCAAACAGGAATGATTTCATGCAGGCCATGGCAGATGCAGACACCATTCAATCAACGAAACAGCTGATTGATGATTTCAAAAAAAGGAAAGATCAACATGCCGGACAACTGATCCAAGCCAACAAGGACCTGCTGTCCAAACAGTCAATGGATGATCTTTCATCCACCCTTGAAGCCCTTTTATCAACAGAAACAGAACAGAAGGATTTACTGGAGAAGAACCTGCTCGAGCAGGGGAAGATCATTGAATCGCTTCAACTGGATGCTGAAAACAAGCAAAAACACCAGGGCATTTTGAGGAAACTTGAGCTGGTGGAAAAAGAAGAGCAATTATACAATATCCTGAACAACTACATTGGTGATGCCAACGGCAACAAATTCAACAACATTGTACAGCGCATCACCATGCGCCATCTTTTTAGCCTTGCAAACATTCGCCTGGAAACATTGATGGAAAGATACCAATTGGAGTTGGGATCGGAGGAGGATGAAGACAGCATCTGGGTGGTGGATACACACATGGGTGATGAATGGAGAACGATTGACAGTGTGTCTGGCGGTGAGCGTTTTGTGATTTCACTGGCGCTGGCATTGGCATTGAGCGATATGGCATCGCAAAACGTAAGGATTGATTCGATGTTCATTGACGAGGGCTTTGGAAGCCTCTCTCCAGATGATCTTTACAATGCCATTGCGATGCTTGAGCGCATGCAAGTGGAAGGTGATAAACTGGTGGGCATCATCAGCCATGTTGAAAGCCTCAAGGAAAGAATTGGCACCCAAATCGTGGTGGAGAAATTGCAGAATGGAGAAAGTACGCTTTATCTTAAATGCAACGAACAACAAAGGAGTTTGAAAATTATTGGGGTTGAAAATAGTACATTTATCACATGAAAACACTACTCCTGCTCATAGCCCTTTTTGCTATGCAGCAAACCATGGCACAAAGATATTTTCAGTAGACTACGAAAGCCAGGCGGATGTAAAAATATTTTTCGTAGAACACGAATCATAGTCCGGCTGGAAGAACAATCAAAAAAAGCATTTCTTTTATTGATGCCCATCGCCGATTTGAAAAAGGCGGATTATTTTCCGCCTTCTATGATGGCCTTGTAAGCAGGTTTCCGCAAATAGTTTGCATCAAAAGGCAAGGGGTAATCCGGTGCCCCCTGCCAGGACGGTACCCAGGAATCTGCATCCCCGACATTCCAGGTGGTGATGCCGAATTGCTGTGATTTGGGTATGGCATTGTAGGTCTTGACAACCTGTCTGTAACGATCCGCCTGCTGTGCAGCCATGGCATCTGTAAACGTTAGACCCTGCACCTTGTTGTTATTAACACGCACATCCAATTCTGAAATATGCACCTTTAACCCAGTGGCTGCAGCAAAATCAATGGCCGCACTGATATTCGCATCAGTCAGGGTATAGGTCATGTGAAACTGCATGCCAATGCCATGAATCGGAATCTTTCTTTCCTTGAATGAGTTGATCAGTTTGCCTATAGCAGTTCTCTTGGCGCTGCTGTACTCGTGTCCATAATCATTGTAAAACAACAATGCAGCGGGGTCTGCTTCATGCGCATATTGAAAACACCTTGCGATATAATCCGGACCTAGGTTTTTAACCCAGACACTGGGCCTGATGGTCCCGTCATCATTGAAGTACTCGTTGACGACATCCCATGATGTAACCTTTCCTTTGAAGTGGGTAACAACTGTTTGAATATGATCCTTCAGCATGTTTTCCCAGGCGATGGAATCACCAGAAAAATTGTTCACCCAGGCTGGTAAATATTGATACCAGTTTAAGGTATGGCCATGAAGTCGCTTGCCATTTTTCTGGGCAAAATCAACAAGAAAATCAGCATCCGCCCATTGATAGGTATTTTCAGCAGGATGAAGGGCGCGAAATTTCATTGCGTTTTCAGCAGTAATGCTGTTGAATTCTTTTCTAACTACTTCGGTGTACCTGGCATTGTTTTTCATCCTTGAAATACCAACAGAGGCTCCCATCGGGAAAGGCATCAATTGATAAAGGCTGCTATCTGCTACAGTACATTGCGGCCTGGGGAAAGAACTTGTTCCGAATGAGACAAATGCCATTGCTGAAACAGCAGTACTGAAAAAACAAACCGTCATCAGAAAATAGATCATGTATTTTTTCATCTGTTCCATGGATTTGGCTTCAGTAAATGTAATCAATATCTTTTCCAAAGGTGCAATTGCACTAAATTGCTATTGTTCGATATCATGAGCAACAACCAAATGCAAAACAACTTGTCAACCATGAAAAAATCTCTTCCTCTTTCATTGCTTTTCATTGCTATGTTATTCATGTCTGGCGCTATCGCTCAGGACCGTTACACGGTAAAGCCTGGAGATCCCAACGGCATCAAAAAATGGTACATGGGCCGGCAAATTGCACACGTGATGAGTCATTTTGGCATCGACTGGCTTGAGCGGCAGGAAAGGGAGTTAGAAGAAAACACTTCGCA
Source organism: Chitinophagaceae bacterium (assembly GCA_947442625.1). Lineage (GTDB taxonomy): Bacteria > Bacteroidota > Bacteroidia > Chitinophagales > Chitinophagaceae > Pollutibacter. The sequence continues at coordinate 45,798 of CANEWJ010000001.1, read as the reverse complement.
ATTGTTGAAAAACCTTGCCGTGAAACCGGGCATTGTCATTGCAGATATCGGAGCCGGAAGTGGCTACCACAGCACATTGTTGTCAAAAATTGTGGGCGATGGAAAAGTATATGCGGTGGATGTGGAGCCGGAAATGATTGCCTACCTAAACGACAGGATTAAGTTGGAGGGGACCAAGAACATCATTCCGGTATTGAGCACAGAACAAAAAGTTTCCCTGCCCGCAAACAGCATTGACATGATGTTGCTGGTGGATGTATACCATGAGTTTTCCTACCCTTATGAGATGGCGCTTTCCATGCTGGAAGCACTCAAGCCCGGCGGCAAACTGGTCTTGGTAGAGTTCAGGGCAGAAGATCCGGCAGTGCCGATCAAGACCATCCACAAGATGAGCGAGCAACAATCTGTGAAGGAGTTCAAGGTTGCAGGCTTTTCATTTGAAAAAAACATCAGCAATCTTCCCTGGCAACATTGCCTGATTTTCAGGAAACCCAAAAAATAAACTTGTTTTAACGCCCGTTTGTGCGCGCACTGTAGAAATGTAAGGAATGATGTTAATTATGCTTAATTTGATGGCTGATGCCAAATTGAAACCATGCAAAAAAAACAGTTGAATTTTCTGCTTTGCTCCCTGCGCAAGGGAACTCAATTTTTTTTGATGGCCTTCTTCTCCATCAGCATGTTAGCCCATGGCCAAAGCAAAAAGCCCAATATTGTTTTTCTGTTGATTGATGACCTTGGCTATGCAGACTGTGGATTCAATGGCGGAAAGGAGATCCTAACACCCAACATAGACAGGCTGGCAAAAGAAGGTTCCATCCTTAAAAACCATTATGTACAACCGGTCTGCTCACCCACACGATCTGCACTCATGACAGGACGGTATCCAACGAAGACAGGTATCTACAACATCGTTACACCAGGCGCACAATGGGGGCTTCCTTTGAATGAAAGGACCCTGGCCAATGCTCTTAAGGAGGCCGGCTACCACACGGCCATCACCGGAAAATGGCACCTGGGTGAATTTGAAAAAGCCTATCAACCCAATGCAAGGGGTTTTGATCATCAATATGGTCATTTTTTTGGCGCCATCGATTATTTCACGCACGTACGGAACAACCAGCTGGACTGGTACCGCAATGGAACACAACTCAAAGAGGAAGGCTATTCAACGCATCTCATTGCGAAGGAAGCCTGCAGTGTGATTGAACAACATGCGCCTTCAAAACCGCTGTTCCTCTTTGTTCCCTTCAACGGTGTGCACAGCCCTTTTCAGGTGCCAGAACAGTATACAGAGCCATATCCCAACCTGGAAGGCAACCGGAAAAAGCTTGCCGGCATGTTGGCTGCTGTTGATGAAGCGGTCGCTCAAATCGTTGCATCCCTTCAAAAAGCAGGGATGTTGGAGAACACGCTGATCATATTTTCCAGCGACAATGGTGGCCCACCTCCGGGGAAAAATACCCCATTGCGGGATTTCAAGGCAACCATCTATGAAGGCGGAACCCGAGCAGCAGCATTCGCGCATTGGCCCGGACGTATTCCTGCAGGAAAAACCATTGAAGGCGCCATGCACATTATTGATTGGTATCCGACCTTGGTTGGATTGGCAGGAGGTTCATTGAAACAAGCGCTGCCCATTGATGGAAAAGATGTTTGGCCGATGATCACCAAAGCAGGAAAATCTCCGCACAAGGCCATTCTATCGGTTTCTACCCGCGGACCCTCGCAGGCCGCTATCCGGATGGGTGATTGGAAACTCATCGTGGCCGATGCTGAAGAATCAGACAGTGCATCCCAAAAAAAACAACCTAAGAAATACGAACCGGTGTCTCTTTTTAATCTTGCAGAAGACCCGGGTGAATCCAGGAACCTGGCTTCCACCTATCCCGATAAGGTTGCTACACTTCGCAAAGAATTGTCTTTATTGCTCAAGGACGCAGTTGCGCCTGGCGGGAAATAAAACCTACAATCACTTCCCAAAAATCGAGCGAACAGGTCTTCCAATCCATACCTGCGGCGCCTTCAGTTTAAGGGCAGCGGCGATGGTTGCTGCAGTGTCAAAGGTCATGATGCTTTCCTGAACCTGATGGTTTTTGCGGATGCCCGGACCAACAACAATCCATGGGATCTGCATTTCCACCATGGTGGTGCTTCCGTGTCCTTTGTTGATGCCGCCGTGATCTGCGGTTACCAACACCAGTGTTTCATCCGCAATGCCAGCCCTTTCAATGCTTTCCAGGATTTCTCCAATATGCGCATCCGTGCGTTCCACCGAGGCATAATACTCGGGTGTGTCATGGCCCACGGTATGCCCAACGCTGTCTACATCATGCAAATGCACAAATAAATAATTCGGTTTTTTTGTCTGGATATAATCAACCACTGCATTGGTCAATGCAACATCCCCATCACAATTCAAATCCTTGTTCACCGCGGCTTTGGGAAACAAATACCCAATGCCATCCCACTCATAAATAAAACCAATCTCGCTTTCTGGTCTGCTCTTCCTGAGCAATCCCGCGATGGAAGGGAACATCCCATATTCATCCAAAACCCTTGAGGGCATGTCGGGAGCCTTGCTTCCCCAGGTGGTGAAACCATGCAACTCAGGACCTGCGCCCATGTTCATGGAAGCCCAGTTGGCCGCACTGGCGCTGGGCAAAACGGTTCTTGCCTCTAGGCTCCAGGAACCTTGCTGCATCATGGACTGCATCACCGGCAGCTTGGCTTTTTTGAATGCATAAGCACCCATACCATCTACTCCAATCAAGACAACATGTTTTATTTTTTGCTGAGCCAACGATGGCGCATAAGCTGCAATCAAGATGGCGATGAAAAAAAGAATCCGCTTGGCCATGGTATTGTATTGTTTGATGTAGAATTCAAACTTACTGAATTTATCCATACCTGAATCATTTCAAGGATTCATCCAAAAAACTGATGACAAACAGCAGAAAGACTGCTTGGCCTCATTTATTTGGGGTATCCGCTGACCCTATCTTTACACCAGTTCAGCAGCACAAAGTCTGGCGAAACCAGAGAAAAGCCCTGATGTTCAAAAGACATCCGTAGCCTACTCCGAAAAACAGGATACTGTTTATTCGCTTAGCGCTCTACCTGCGGAATCAGATTCAAATGGTTTCATGCACTCAAAAGCATGATCACCGCTTGGCATCGAAAAAGGCAGGAAGTAATTCCTGCCTTTGTATTTGTAGCATGCTATGGAATGATTATCCTTCTACTTGACTTCCTTTTTCAGCAATTCAAAATAGGTTACCCTGAACTTATCGCCCTTGACCTTGCCCTGCACTTTGGCTTTGCTGATGGCATTGCAGAATCCCTCCTGGTCATGTGCATCGCCATGGTCATCGATACCGGTGCCTTCCACAAAATAATCTTTGCCTTCAACCCTTACTGCCAATTTGCACCCGTCGCCTTTCATCTTGAACATGCAGGTGCCGCAGGTGGCATCCAGCATAAGCAAAGGCTTGGAGCTGTCCAACACCAGTTTTTGCTTCTTTGTTTCCTGCGAAAAAACACCAACACTGAACAACAATCCAATCAGTACAACAATTGTTTTTTTCATCTTACTGCTTTAAAAACGATTTGGCATAGTTGACTCTCAAAACGTCCAACACAGGCAAATGGCCTGTCACACGCTTTTTAAAATCACCATAGTTTTTTGATGCCATCGGAGACCAGGCGATTTCTGCCAGGGCCAGGGCCCTTGGATAGGTCATGTATTCTGCATAAGGCAGGTCCTTGATATACTCCGTCCAAACATTGCCCTGGATACCAATCACATGCTTTGCTTCGGCTGCAGTGAGCTCTGGCAAATAGGGTTCAAATGAATAGGTCTTGGCTAGGGTCAGGTTGCCACCAATCGCGATGGGCTCTGTTTTAGGATCGTCCTGGTAATAATCAAAATACAAAAAGCTGTTGGGAGACATGACCACATCGTGTCCCTGCTTGGCAGCTTCAATACCACCCGCTGTTCCCCTCCATGACATCACGGTAGCGTTGGGAGACAAGCCGCCTTCAAGGATCTCATCCCAGCCCAATAATTTTCTTCCTTTGGAAGTGATGAATTTATCAATCCTGCGGATGAAATAACTCTGCAACTCATGTTCATCTTTGAGCCCTTGTTTCTTGATGAGGTCCTGGCAGAAACGGCTTTCTTTCCATTGTGCTTTCGGGCACTCATCACCACCAATATGGATGTAGGGGCCAGGGAACAAAGCCATCACTTCGGTCAACACATTCTCCAAGAAGGTAAAAGTCTCTTCGCGCGGGAACAGAACATCTTCTGAAACGCCCCACTTGGTGCCTACCTGGTAGATCCTGTCTGCATTGGCACCCAATTGCGGATAGGCTGCCAGCACGGCTTGTGAGTGTCCGGGCATTTCAATTTCCGGGATGACTGTGATAAATTTCTTGCCTGCATAAGCAACGATATCTTTTACTTCCTCCTGGGTATAAAACCCGCCGTATGGCTTGCCGTCAAACTTCTTGTCGCTGTAACGCCCAACGGTAGACTCTTTTCTGATGGAAGAAATTTTGGTGAGCAATGGATATTTTTTGATCTCAATTCTCCAGCCCTGGTCTTCTGTGAGGTGCCAATGGAAAATATTCATCTTGTACATCGCCATCAGGTCGATGAATCTTTTGATATGGTCAACGGGATAATAATGACGGCCTACGTCCAGCATCAGGCCACGGTAGCTGAAGCGCGGCTCATCAGCAATGGTACAGTTGGGGATGGTCAATGCAGTTGCAGCCATATCCTTTCCATGGATCTGTGCAGGCATGAGCTGCATGAGGGTCTGCAGTGCATAGAAAGCACCCTTGCCGGTTTTGGCCTGCACTTCAATTTTTTTGGAGGTGACATTCAACGCATAAGCCTCTTCACCAAGAGTACTGTTCATCACAAATATAATGCCAGATGAAGCCTTACCTGTTTTTACAGGAAGGACGATGCCTGAAGCGGTTTGGCACTGTGCCGCCAGCATGTCGGCCACAGCCCTCAAAGATTCATCGCCAATGGCGATGCCCATGCCCTTTTTGATGGTGAAACTGCCCTCGGCAGGAGTCAGTTGTTTGGGCACTGGAATCAGGTTATATGCGTTTTGCGCGATGGCAGAAAATGAAAATCCTGCAATCAGAAAGGCCAGTAAGATTCTTTTCATATGCTTGTTTTGATCAATTGAGATTTTAAAGTTTAACCCTGAATGGAGAGGCAGGCAAGGAATCCTTGTTGAATAGGTTTACATCCATGCAATTGCTCCAGCCATAGCGAACGGACACCGGCGCTGCTTTGAGTTCCTCGGACCAGACAACAACGGTCTTTCCCTTCACTTTTGCCTTGGCTGGTACAAATGCATCACCACCTGCGCTGATCTCGAATCCTTTCAATGCATCATTTTTTTGCAATCCTTTTTGGGCATGGTCAAAGCCCAGCACAAGCTTGTTGCCACTGCGCTTGACGGATGTTTGAACAGGACCCATGTACGCGATTTTTTCTCCGTAGGCCAACGCCCTTGCTCCCAATGAAAGCCTATAGCCCACCGGTTGTTTGTTCACAGGATGGATGTCTTTGCAATCACCACAATCGGTAGTCACCACCATGGCGGTATTGGGCACGCGTTGATAAGAAATGAGTTGTGATTCCCTGATTTCAGGAGTCATGTCTTTGTAAGGTGCAACCTGCACAAACAAGAATGGGAAATCACCGAGTTTCCAGCGGCTTCTCCAATCGGTAATCATTGCGGGGAACAGTGTTTGATAAAGCGTGGATTCGTTTCTGTTGCTTTCCCCCTGGTACCAGATGGCACCTTTGATACCATAAGGAATCAAGGGTGCAATCATTGCATTGTACAATCCACTATAGGCCGACTTTCTTTTTTCATCTGCCTTCATCAGGCCCTGGACCAGTGTGTCATTGGCCATCATGGCTTCTTTGCTGATCCATTTCTCTGCAGGTGTGCCTCCCCAGGAAGAATGGATGATGCCGATGGGCACATTCAATTTGGCTTGCAGGTCGCGGGCAAAAAAATACGCCACTGCAGAAAACTCCACTACTGATGTGGTATCGCAAACCTTCCAATCGGCCTTGATTTCCGTTTGTGGGTTGCTGTTTGTTTTTAGCGGGATGGTGATCATCCTGATATTGTTGTTGGCTGCATTTTTTTTCTCTTCCAACCAGTTGGTGAGGAGTTGCTGTCCTCTCCTGGGGCCAAGCTGTCTCTCCATGTTGGACTGCCCACTGGCCAGCCAAACTTCACCAATCATGATATCGTTCAGGGTGATGGTATTGTTGCCCTGGATGGTCATGGTGTAAGGGCCTCCAGCATTCATCGGCTGAAAAGAAACTTCCCATTGGCCATTTTGTGCCACCGTGCTGACGGTCTGTCCATTCATGGAAACAGTTATTTTTTCTCCAGTTGCAGCAGTACCCCAAACCGGTATGTTGATGCCGCGCTGCAGTACAGCATGGTCATTGAACATGCCGTGTGGCTTTACATCGGCGTTGGCGGAGGAGGCGCACAGAGATAGCAAGAGAGAAATGGCAAGAATCTTGTTCATGGTTTTGTTTTGGAGCAATAAATGATTGATGGGGCTAGAGTGCAGCCAGCCTGATGTTTTTGAAACTGCAAGACATTTCATTGCCGGGATGCAACTGGAATCCAACCGGTCCGGATGCTGGCATGTTCTCTGAGGTATAGGTCATCACTTCATTGCCATTCAGCCAAACGGTATAGGTGCTTCCTACCACCTTTACTTTCATGGTATTCCAGTCTTTCAGCTTGAGGATGTCTTTCACCTTGGCCTCAACAGGATAGCCTTTTTTAGGAATATAAGGCGATGCAGTAAGATCCCTTTTCAATGAGCCGGAAATCCCGATCTGAATTTGATCATGTTCTGATCGGAGGAAAATTCCGGAATCAACGGTGCCATCACCCATCAGGAAATCAGCCTGGATGATAAAATTTTCATACTTGTTCTCAGACCACAAAATGCTGCCTTTTTTTTCAGCAGTACTCTTTACAAAAAGAATGCCATCGTTTACTGTCCACCATACATTGTTGGCGGGCTCTACCCAGCCTTTCAGGTTTTTTCCGTTGAATATTTTTTTCAATTTGGGGTCTTGTGCTTGCGTTGAAACAATGACCATAAATAGTAAAAAAGAAGCAATTAATTTTTTCATGGAATGAATTTACGCAATTCAAGATAATTTGAAATGAGACAATCAATTGGTTTTTGTCTTAAATTTAGAAATGCAACAATCATCCAACAACTCAAGGAGATCTTTCATCAGGTCTGCCGCAGGCAAGGCTGCAGTCGCCGCCATTGCTCCATCCGCATTTGCAATGGCCGAAACAACACAAACCGCTTCAGGGAATTCCCGCATCATCGGTGCCAACGACCGCATACGCATTGCAGTACTCGGTATCAATGGCAGGGGCAAGACCCATGTTGAAGAGATCATGGACCTGGCTGCAAAATCAAATGTTGAAGTGGTGGCACTCTGCGACCCAGACATGAACCTTCTCAAGGTTGCTGCTGCTGATTTTGAAAAGAAATACGGCAAGAAAGTGGCGATAGAGCAGGACTTCCGGAAGATTTACGATGATAAAACTATTGATGCAGTGACATTGGCCACACCCAACCATTGGCATGCATTGCAAACCATCTGGGCCTGTCAGGCAGGAAAAGATGTATATGTTGAAAAGCCTGCCACGCACAACATCCACGAGGGCAAGAAGATGATCGAAGCGGCCTACAAATACAACCGCATTGTGCAACACGGTGTTCAACTGCGCAGTTCAGTGGCCATCCGCGAAGCGGTCAAACACCTGGAAGAAGGACTCATCGGAAAAGTATACATGTCTCGCGGGTTGGTATACCGCAGAAGACCAGACATTGGCAACAAGGGCATCTCCCCGATTCCTGCGGGACTGAACTACGACCTCTGGTGCGGACCCGCACCGATGCGTCCTTTCAGCAAAAACCTTGTTCACTACAACTGGCATTGGCATTGGAACTATGGCAATGGCGATGTGGGCAACCAGGGCATCCACGAAACCGATCTCTGCATGTGGGGCCTGGGCGTAGACCAGCTTCCGGAAAGAATCACCTCCATGGGTGGAAAATTCCTTTGGGACGATTGCAAGGAAGTGCCTGAAGTGCAAACATCCATCTACCATTATCCCAAGCAAAAAAAGATGATCCAGTTTGAAGTGCGCCACTGGAACACCAACCTTGAGGATGGCGCTGGCGTAGGCAATATTTTCTACGGAGAGAAAGGATACATGGTAGTAAAGGGCTACAATACATACGAAACCTATCTGGGTGAAAAAAGGGAAAAAGGACCAAGCCGTTCTGAGGGCGGTGAACTGGGCTTGCATTTCCAAAACTGGTTTGATGCCATTCGCACAAGGGACATGAGCATCCAGAACGGACCTGTTCAAACAGGGCATCTTTCCTCTTCGCTCGCTCACTTGGGCAATATATCTTACCGCCTGGGCCGTCAACTGGAGTTCGACCCTGTGGCCGAAAGGTTCATCGGCGAAGGCGAGAATGAAGCCAATGCCATGCTGAGCCGCGATTACAGGGCGCCTTATCTTTTGCCGGAAGTAATCTGATCAGCCAATACTGTTGATGTAAGCACCAAACATATACTGTTCAGTTACCCCTTAACAACCAAAACCAACGATTATGGGCTCCTTGCAAACGATTGACTTTGTCGTATTCATGATTTATTTTGTCATTGTGTCCAGCTACGGCTACTGGATTTACAACAAAAAGAAAAAAGCAACCACTGATACCAAAGACTTTTTCCTCGCTGAAGGCTCCCTTACCTGGTGGGCTATCGGTGCTTCGCTGATTGCCTCCAACATCTCTGCAGAACAGTTCATTGGAATGAGTGGCGAAGGGTTTTTTCTCGGCATTGCCATTTCTGCCTACGAATGGATTGCCGCTCTCGGCCTTGTCATCATTGCCATATGGTTCATTCCGATTTACCTGAAGAACAAGATCTTCACAATGCCTCAGTTCCTGACCACCCGCTACAACGATTCTGTGGCATTGATCATGGCCATCTTCTGGTTGTTCCTGTACATTTTTGTGAACCTCACCTCCATCCTTTACCTCGGAGCCGTGGCCATCAATGGCTTGCTGGGTGGCGATTACCTTCACCTCATCATGATCCTGTTGATGCTTTTTGCAGTGATCATCACCTTGGGCGGCATGAAGGTGATTGGATATACCGACGTAATCCAGGTTGCGGTCTTGATCATCGGCGGTCTTGCCACCACCTATATGGCCCTCACGATCGTGAGCGATACCTTTGGCTCGGGAGGAACTGCCCTGGCGGGATTGGCAGACCTGATGAAGCAGGCACCTGAACATTTTCACATGATCCTCCCTAAACCTGCCGTAACCTCTGCCACGATTGATCAACCGGTAAACCTGGAAATCCAGAAATATGTGGTGTTGCCGGGCATTGCCATGTATTTTGCAGGACAGTGGATTTTGAACCTCAACTACTGGGGATGCAACCAATACATCACACAAAGGGCCCTGGGCGCGGATTTGCAGACTGCCCGCACCGGTATTCTTTTTGCCGGCTTCATCAAACTCCTGATGCCTGTGATTGTGATGCTTCCAGGTATCGCAGCCTATGTGCTGTTCAAGAATGGCCATCTCCCCCAACTCGAAGGTGGTAGCAAGGACGGCGCCTACTCCGCCATCCTTGGCTTTCTCCCCGCAGGCCTGAAGGGCCTTTCGATTGCAGCACTGACGGCAGCCATTGTTGCGTCCCTTGCCGGCAAGGCCAACAGCATCTCCACCATTTTCACGCTGGACATTTTCAAGAAATACATCAGCAAGGACGCCGATGAAAAGAAACTGGTCTGGACGGGGCGTTTGGCCATTGTTGCCTCCATGTTTGTCGCATTGCTTTTTACCTGGAAAGATTCCCTGGGCATTGGCGGTGAAGGTGGGTTCACCTTTATCCAGAAATACACTGGCTTCATCAGCCCTGGTGTTTTTGCCATGTTCATCCTGGGGATGTTCTGGAAACGCACGACAGGAACAGCAGCCCTGGTGGGCGTGGTGCTTGGCTTTTTGCTGGCCATCTTCTTCAACAACTATGCCGTGGGTATTTTCGGAAAAGAAACCCTGCTCTATACCGCATACGAATACCAGAAAATGGAAGGCGGCATTGTGAAGACCATCGTTGAAATCCCATTCCTGATCAACATGGGATGGTCTTTCGTCCTCACCGTTGGCACCATGGTGCTGATCAGTCTGGCTGGTCCGAAAGTGAATCCAAAAGCATTTGAGACAGACAAATCAATGCTGAAACTGAAGCCGCAGACCATTGTCCTGATTGTGGCCACCCTGATGATTCTTGCAGCATTGTATGTGAGATTCTGGTAAGATATCCTGTTTTGTTTAAGCAAAAGCCTTCCAACCTTGGAAGGCTTTTCTTTTTTCGTGATTAATTGGTCACCTTTGTGCCCATGCCAGCCGCCAAATTCTTATTGACCACACTTAACGCCAAGTACATCCACATGAATTTGGCCATTCGGCTTTTGTTCGAGCTGAACAAGGGCGATGAGCGCTTGAGCTGGAAGGAGTTTACCATCAAGGAAGACCCTGACGAGATAGCTGCCTATTGCAGCCATTTTGATGTGGTCTGTTTCAGTTGTTATATCTGGAACATCACCCAGACATTGGCTGTGGCAGAAAAAATCAAAGCCCTCAACCCCCATGCCAGGATCTTGCTGGGCGGGCCGGAAGTTACTTACGACTGGCAGGCCCTCATCCAACTGGATTGCATTGATTTTATTGTTACCGGTGAAGGCGAAATTCCTTTCTCGGCCTTCATAAAACAATATCCACAGGTTGGGGCCATCAACAACATCGTGTCCAAACAAAATGGTGACCTGATCTACCAGCAACAAGGAATCAATTTTCCGCTGGAAGAATATGCAGGGACCAATCCTTACCAGAACGACGACCCTGAAACCCTTCGCAACCGGGTTTTGTACATTGAAACCTCTCGCGGCTGTCCTTACAAATGCGAATTCTGCCTGGCCAGCCTGGACAATGGCGTTCGTTACCTGCCCACCGAGCACATCAAGAGCAATCTCCTGTACCTGATGACGCATGGGCGGGTGATCAAGTTCCTGGACCGGACCTTCAATGTAAAAAAAGATTTTACCCTGGACATTTTCCAGTTCATCCTCGACCACGCAAGACCCGACAATGTTTTTCAGTTTGAGATCACCGCAGATATTCTTCATCCTGCCATCATGCAGTTCATCAAAGAGAAGGTTCCCAGGGGGATGTTCCGTTTTGAGATAGGCATCCAGACGGTCAACCAAAAATCCAACCTTGAAGTAAGCAGGAAGCAGAATTTCGACAAGACCAAGGGTGTTATCCTGGAGCTGAAAGACCATGTAGAGATGCACCTTGACCTGATTGTCGGTCTGCCGTTGGATTACTGGAACGACATCAAGTTCAGCTTTGAAGAGGTGTTTAAATTGTATCCGCCAGAACTACAGCTGGGTTTCCTGAAATTCCTGAAGGGCACACCCGTTCGCGACAAACACAAAGACCATGGCTATGTGTTTGATCCGATTGCGCCTTATCAGATCATCAGGAGCAACTACCTGTCTGAGCAGGAACTGGCCAACATCACCTTGCTGGAACATGCCCTGGAAATATACTGGAACAAGCCAAGGCTGTTCAATACGCTCAAATATGTAACCGCCCAATACAGCATCTTCGATTTTTTGCTGGGACTGGGCCGTTTTTTTGAACAAGAACATGGAAAATTCATTGGTTTCAGCTTAGACAAGGTCTACGAAATTGCTGCAGGATACATTGCAGCATTTTTCCCGAATGATAAGGTGCTACAAGAATTGCTGGCCATTGACCAGTGGTTGCAACACAAGATAAAACCTTCAAAAAGCTTTTTGGCGGAATACGATAAAAAAGAAAAATTCGCCCTTCTCGACACTTACAAACTTCCCCACAACAAATACCGCTATGCCGTAGCGCAAATCAGTTTCGATTTCGGATCCTGGGAGCGGGAAGGGATCATTCATCCTTCACCAACCGAACTGGTGATTGTTTTTGATGGTCAATCCAAAGCCAAGATAGTAGACCTTTCCATACTGGCTGTTGTTTAACGAACCATGTTGTATTGATAGCCCAAATGGAAAAGATGGGTATTGGCCAAAGGCTGATGCAAATAGGTATATCCCAAATTAAACACCTGTTTTTTGGAGGGTTTGATGTGCAGGAAAAAGCCTGTCCGGTTCTGGTTGAAAAGCCATTGGGCTTGTTGCGATTGCACCATGATTTCGTCATAGACCTGCAGGTCCAGTTGAGGACCAAGGGCTTGGATGAAAGCAGTTCTGTACCTGAACCGATGGGCGGAAAAATAATGTGTTTTGGTGGTGGCATCGAACCAGCGATGGTCTATCCGCAAACGCTGCACCCACCTCAGTTGTCTCCACTGATCCTGCCTTACCAGTTCCTCCCAGATCCTGTTCTCTGCGCCAAATGCGGGCCTGTCTTTTTCAACCCTTGACGAAAAAAGCGCATATCCCGCGGCTGCATTCCAGTGCTCAGAAAAATAACGCCGCACACCGGTTCTGTACAACCACAATGTTGCCCTGGCACTGCTTCCAATCGTTCGATAACCAACATCCTGGTGCCATTCCCAGTTCTTGATGCGCAACGGTGCCTGAGCAGAAAACCAGATGCTGGAGGACTGCGCATGCACCATGCAGGAAATAAATAACAAAAAAAATGCCGCGTGGATTTTTCTCACGCGGCAAATATCCTAAATCTTATAGTACTGTTCCCATCCTTTTCTTGGAGGCTCACCCACCAGCAATTGGTTGGCGAGTTTGTTGTTGGTGATCTGTTTTTTCTTCCTGTCAAATTTCAATGTGGTATTGAGCATTTGAGACAACACACCCAAACAAAATACCTGGCTCAACGGACCTGCAATGGCAAATGGAGAACGCGTCTCTTCCTGGCCCATACAGGCTTTGAGGAAGTTGGCATAGTGGTTGGAAGGGCTGACTGGCACTTCAGGAAGCCTGGAAGCCATTTCCCTTCCTTTTTCTTCGGGGATGATGGAAAGCGTACTTCCATGAGAACCGCCTTTGAAAATCAGTTCCTTGCTGTAGATGATTTTCCCAGGATTCAACTTCTGTGATTGGATGGCTCCATTGCTTGGCGCAGGAATATTTGAATCCAACTTTGCAGATGAACCATATCCTTCTGGCAAAGGAGGAAGGTTGTTCAATCCATCGTACCAGGTGATGTCACAGGCTGGCATCCCTTTGCGCTCGGGGAACTTGAAAAGGATGGTTGAAGAATAGGGATAAAAGAATGGATTGTGCTGATCGGCCCTCAACATGCTGACTTCTGTTGGAAGCCCCAGGTCAAGAAACTGGTGAGCAGTATCAATCAGGTGCGCACCCCAGTCTCCGAGGGCACCCATTCCGAAATCATACCAACAACGCCATTGGCCATTGTGGTAATCGTGGTTGTAGTCGTGTTCTTTCACCACGCCATGCCAGGTGTCCCAGTCAAGTGTAGACGGGATGGCCTCTTTGGCAGGAAGGCTCTTGATCTTTGGATCGAAAGCATGCCAGCGACGCGCTGAGTTCATGTGTGCGGTGATGGCCGTCACATCTTTGATGATGCCCGCTTCTTTCCAGGCCTTGAACTGAAAATAGTTGGCTTCTGAGTGTCCTTGGTTCCCCATTTGGGTAACCAGTTTAGGATGCTTGGCGGCAGCCTTCATCATCAGTTCAACCTCGTTGAAGGTGCGTGCCATCGGCTTTTCAACATATACATGCTTGCCCAGAGAAAGGGCCATCATGGTGATGGCAAAATGAGAATGGTCGGGAACACCGATGCTTACCGCTTCGATTTGATTTCCCATTTTATCGAACATCGTGCGGAAATCCTGGAACCTTGGCACATCAGGAAACTGTTTCAACACAGCCTGTGTTTGGGGCGCACCCATATCAACATCACAGAAGGCCACAAACTCAGCCAAGCCGGATTTGTGGAACTGCATCAGGTCTGAAGCCCCCTGGTTGCCAATGCCTATGCAGGCGAGTTTTACTTTTTCGCCAGCCTTGCGGTTGGAACTTGCCTGTGTAAAAAGGGAAGGCATCGATGCAGCCGCTGTTACCAGCGCTGTATCTTTTAGAAATTTACGGCGTGAATCGTTGTTCAACTTCATTTGAGAATCGTTTGAAATGAGTGTAAAAAATACTTGATCCTAAATATCGTATAAAATTGAATGTGATGAATGCCCCGTTGAACTTCAATCGGGTAATTCTGCTAAATCCTTTTCGTTGGATTATCGATCACAGGTAAAGATTATTGGAGTGACAATTGCACCGCTACTGGAAAATGATCCGAAGGAAATTTTCCATAATAAGTATCCGTCAACACAGCCCATTTGCTGGCCTTGAAATGGGAGCTCAGAAATACATGATCAATCACGTCATTTCTGATGCCATCATGGCGAAAACTATTGAAACTTCCATTGGGCTGATAGACCATCTTGGCAAGCCCATGGCTGTCTTTCAAGATCCCTGAGGAAGCAACATGCAGGTACCATTCGCTTTCCCGGTTGCCATTGAGGTCTCCCATGAAAACGACTGGCTTATCGCCGGCAATGGATTTTACTTTTTCAACGATCAGTTTACTGCTTTCCACCCTCGCCTGCACGCCCTGGTGGTCGTAATGCGCATTGAAGACAAAAAACTCCTTACCAGTTTTCTTGTCCTTCAAAGCCACCCAGCTGCAAATCCGGTTGAGCTTGGCATCCCAGCCGGGACCAACTTTTTCAGGTGTGGTAGACAACCAGAAATCTCCACTGGCTTCTAGCGTGTACTTGCTGGTCTTATAAAAGATGGCGGAATGTTCACCTGCAGCTTTCCCATCGTCCCTTCCCACGCCATGGTAAACATAGCCTTTCAATCCTGCCTGCATGTCATCCAGCTGGTTTTTCAGGGCTTCCTGAACGCCTACCACATCAAAATTATGGTAGCGGATCAATGCCGTCACCGGATCCTTCCTGTCTTTCCAGAGGTTCCCGCTGTCGCGGGGATTGTCGTAGCGAATATTGAAAGTGGCAAGATGCATGGTCTGTGATTCAGTTTTCATGCCGTTCAACAATGCAAGCAGCACAAGAAAAAATATTTTTCGCATGGGGATGATTTGACAACTAATGTAGTCCTTTTCTCGGTCAGATGATTTTACAACATTGCATTCAAAACAAGTACACCTGCCAGTCCGATGATGGAAATCAAGGTCTCCATCACGGTCCAGGACAAGAATGTTTGCTTCAGGGTCAACTTGAAAAATTCCTTGAACATCCAGAAGCCTGAATCATTGATGTGTGAACCAAAAACAGACCCGCTGCCCACAGCCAATACCATCAACTCTGGCGATACAGTTCCTGCAACAAGTAGGGGAGAAACAATGCCGGCAGCGGTAATGCCCGCCACTGTTGCAGACCCAATCATGACCCTCAACAATGCGGTGATGACCCATCCAAAAACCAATGGAGGCATCTGCCATTTGCTGCTGAGCGCGGCGATATAACTGCCTGTGCCGCTGTCTTGCAAAACCTGCTTGAAAACCCCGCCAGCCGTGATGATCAGCAAAATCATGGCGATGCCAGCAATGGCATCACTCACCCATTTCATGCTCTTGTCGATCTCAATACCCGCCCGGATGCCAAAATAATAGATTGCCAACACAACTGAAACAAGGAGTGCAATCATCGGCTCACCAGTGAAAGAAAAGAATTGCCGAAGCATATGCGCCTTTTCAAAAAACGCATTGCAAACGACTGAAATAGTAATCAACAGAACAGGCAACAAGGCAATCATAAAACTGGGAAAAGCCTTGGGCAGCTGCACCTGTATTTTTTCGGGGGATGAATGGGCGGGTGGTACTGCAGACTGAACATTTTTCAGGATCCTTCCCAGGATGGGACCTGCAATGATGACGGCCGGGATGGCGATGATGATGCCATAAATCAATACCTTTCCCATGTCGGCACCAAAAGCATTGACCAGCACTACCGGGCCGGGATGGGGAGGAAGAAAACAATGGGTTGTACTCAGGGCTGCAGCCATGGGAATGGCGATGTACAACATGGGGAGGCCTGTTTTCCTGACCAACATAAAGACCAAAGGAACGAGAATGACAAAACCCGCATTGTAAAAAAGCGGAATACCAATCAGAAAACCTGTGAGCATGACAGCCCATTGGATTTTTTTCAGGCCAAATCCATTGATCAGGGTAATGGTGATTTTTTCAGCAGCACCCGACTCTTCCAAAATTTTTCCAAGTATGGCCCCTAAACAAAGGATCAGGGCCAATCCACTCAAGGTAGTACCGACTCCCCTTTCAATTGACTTCAGAACAGCTTCAGCAGGCATGCCCAGCAAAAGTCCTGTTACAATGGTAACCAATAGCAAAGACAGGAAAGGGCTGACCTTTTTAACAGACAACAATACCTGCAAGGCAATGGCAAATACAATGATGAGAATGGTCATGTAAATGGGATTAATAAAGCATCAATGTGAATCACGGGTAACCGTACTTCCGGAACTTCCTTTGAGAAAATCAAGGTCGGCACCCTTGTCTGCTCCCTCCACATGTTTGATGTACAAACTCACATAACCCCTGCTGACTGTCGGTTTTGGGGCAATCCAGTTTGCTTTTCTTTGTGCAAGCACTTCATCGCTTACATGCAAATGCAGTTTGCGTTGGGGCACATTCAGCTCAATCATGTCTCCATTTTCCACCAGGGCCAGGGCACCACCAATGGCACTTTCTGGAGAAACATGGAGCACGGCGGTGCCGTATGCGGTACCACTCATCCTGCCATCACTGATGCGCACCATGTCTTTGATGCCCTTGGCCAATATTTTTTTAGGCAGGGCCATGTTGCCCACTTCGGGCATCCCGGGGTAGCCAACGGGTCCAACATATTTCAATACCATCACACAATTTTCATCAATGTCCAGTGCAGGATCATCAATGCGGGCATGGTAATCTTCAATGCTTTCAAAAACCACCGCACGGCCTGTATGCTGCATCAATGCTGGGCTTGCGGCGGAAGGCTTGATGACGGCCCCGTTCAGGGCAAGGTTTCCTTTGACCACCACACAACCCGCCTCTGCAATCAAGGGCTGATCCATCGTTGCGATCACATCACTGTTGTAACAATCTGTACTGCCTTGAATATTTTCATGGTGGTTTTTGCCCGTAACTGTTATCACGTTTTCGTGCAACTCCTTCCTCAATTCATGCAGGATGACCGGCAATCCGCCAGCATAATAATAATCTTCCATCAGGTATTTGCCCGATGGCATGAGGTTCAGCAACAGCGGAATCTTGCTGCCGAGTTCATCAAAATCATCCAGTTTCAGGTCTACCCCAATCCTTCCTGCAATGGCAATCAGGTGGATGATAAAATTGGAAGATCCGCCAACGGCGGCATTCACTTTGATGGCATTTTCAAAGGCTTCCCTGGTGAGTATTTTATCGATGGTCAAGTTTTCCTTAACCATTTCTACAATTCTTCTTCCACTCAATTGGGCCATTTGTTTTTTGCGGGAATCGGCAGCGGGTATGGCAGAGGCACCGCTCAGGGTGAGGCCCAGCGCCTCCACCATGGTGGCCATGGTGGAGGCAGTTCCCATGGTCATGCAATGCCCGATGCTTCTGCTCATGCAGCTTTCGGCAAACCCACATTCTTCCTGGGTCATCTTGCCCGTTTTCATGTCCTCATCAAACTTCCAGACATGGGTTCCAGAGCCAATGGTCTGCCCCTTGTACCGTCCGTTCAACATGGGCCCGCCGGGAACAACAATTGTTGGCAAGCCCACGCTGGCTGCACCCATCACGGTGGAAGGGGTTGTCTTATCGCAGCCTGTCATCAAGACCACACCATCCATCGGATTGCCCCGGATAGACTCTTCAGCATCCATGCTGGCCAGGTTGCGAAACAACATCGCTGTTGGCTTAAGCAAGGTTTCTCCCAGACTCATGATCGGGAACTCCAACGGAAATCCACCCGCTTCCAGAACGCCTCTCTTGATGCTTTCTGCAAAATCACGGAAATGTGCGTTGCAGGGCGTCAGCTCACTGAATGTATTGCAAATACCGATGACCGGCCTGCCATCAAACATGTCGTTGGGCATACCCTGGTTTTTCATCCAGCTCCTGTAAATGATGCCCTCTTTGTCTTTCCTGCCAAACCAACCGCGGCTCCTGAGTTCTTGTGCCATATTTTAATTCCAATTGATGGCAAAAGTTACTAAATAAACGCACATAGATCTCTACAGATGAATCTTTCGCTCTCCGGATTTTACGGCAAATGGTAAAATATTCTGCTTAGGCGGAATGGGGCAGGTGGCGAAAGGAGTGAAGGCACAGGGTGGATTGAAGGCCTTGTTGAAATCGATGACCGTATTGCCATTGGCATCGGGCCTGGGGATGTACATAAATCGGCCTGTTGGATAGGTTTCCTTGGCATTGGTGTCATCGCCAAACAATACAAACAGGTTGGTGGTTCCTTCATCAACAACATCAAGGGAATAAGACTTTCCCTTGAATGCAAAAACAACTTTTCCTGCAGACGTTTCCTGTGTAGTCTGCCCGAGTACATTCAAAATCGACACAGAAGGAAGCACAGATTGTTCAATCCGGGCATTGATCCTCCAATCCTGGTGGATGGTATAGCGAGGTATCTGATGCAGTTTTTCAAGCAAAGGGCTGGCCAGGTCCCGAAACCGAATACCGATAAGGTCTTCGCGTTTGATCACACTCCACCTGAATGTTTGAAAAGCCAATTGCGTTGCGTTTTTTTCCTCCCCACTGAAAATAGTGGCTGTTTTGATTTTTTCATGCTCGGAAAATACCGCATGGTCTCCTGCTGTTGTCCAAACAACCTCATTCCCCTTCAAGAGAAAACTACCCAGCAACGCAGGAAAGTTTTTTTCCTTGAACAGCAGTTCATTTCCGGTAGCACTGCCGAACTTGTTTTCACCCTCCTTGAGCCAAAACAATCCGGAAAGGTTTACCCAACCTGTTGCCGACTTCAAAGACTCCATTCGCTTCTTGTCCCATTCCACTATTTCATTTTTGTATGTACTGCTTTTGATCTGCGCAGCCGCATCTCCTATGATACCCATCAAAAATGCAATCATGACCATTGTTTTTGTTGTCCTGTACATCAACGAAACTTTGGGTTCAAAGATAGGCACTAATTTTATTAGTGCACAAATTAAGTAGACTACATGATTCATTCAAGATCCGTTACATCCCATAAACACTGAGGAACTTGATCCGCATGATTTTCAACTGCTCCCATTCAAGGTCAAGATCCGATAGTTCTTCTTTGGCTACATCCAGGCTGCTGGTTTCGCAACTCTTGAAATAATCCAGTATGTCTTCCTGGTCGTCCTCGTCTACCATTTGGTCAATGGCATAATCCAGGTTGAGTTTTGTGCCACTGGCAACAATGGTTTCCATCACCTCCAGCAATTGCTCCATTTTCATGTCGCGGTTCTTGGCAATGGTGTCCAGCCCTACTTTTTTATCGACTTGCTGAATGATAAATACCTTGTCGCCACTTTTGTTGACTACACTGCGCATCACAAAATCATCTGGCTTGGTGATGTCATTTTCAGCCACATATTTCGCGATCAGGTCCACAAAAGTTTGTCCATAGCGGATGGCCTTGCCCTTGCTTACACCACTGATTTTCTCCAGCTCCGCAAGCGTTGTTGGATACTGGGTGGCCATGTCTTCCAGAGACGTTTCAAGGAAGATCACAAAAGGAGGAAGTTTTTTCTCTTTGGCAAATTGCTTTCTCAGCTCTTTGAGCATCTCAAACAACTGTGGATCTGTTGTAGCTGTTCCGCCACCTTCTGCCACGGCTTCATCATCATCCTCATTGGCATCCTCATAGAAATTACCCATGGTCATTGAAAAAGATACCGGTTTTTTAAGGAACTGAGTACCCTCTTTGCTGATCTTCAATATGCCGTGTTCGGTAATGTCTTTCTGCAAAAGTCCTTCCAGCAACATCTGACGGATCAATGAGGTCCAATAAAGTTCTGGCTCATCATCACCTGTTGCAAAAACGGCAAGCTCATCATGCCTGTACATCTTGATTTGCGGGATCAACCTGCCAATGGTGATGTTGACCACATAATCGGCTGCAAACCTTTCATCCAGGGCCTTGATTACTTTGAGCAGTTTAACTGCATTGGCCTTTGCCTCAATCTGTTCTTTGGGATGCAAACAATTATCACAGGCGCCACAATTGTCTGCCATGTACTTCTCACCAAAATAATTCATGAGCACTTTTCTCCTGCACTGTCCGCTTTCGGCAAATGCAACCATCTCATCAATCAGCTGCCCTCCAACCTCTCTTTCACTCAGTTGCTTGTCGCGCAGAAAATGTTCTAGCTTGGAAACATCCTTGTGTGAGTAATAAAGAATGCATTTCCCTTCCATGCCATCCCTACCGGCCCTGCCTGTTTCCTGGTAATAGTTCTCCAGGCTCTTGGGAATATTATAATGAATGACAAAGCGAATGTCTGGCTTATCGATGCCCATGCCAAAAGCGATGGTTGCCACAATCACCTGCATGTCTTCGTTCAAGAATTTATCTTGGCGCTCAGCACGCAACTTGCTGTCGAGGCCAGCATGGTAAGCCCCTGCCTTGATGCCATTGACATTCAAAAGTTCTGCCAGCTCTTCGGTTGTCTTCCTGTTCAGGGTGTAAATGATCCCACTCTTGCCCCTGTTCTCATGGATGAACTTGACCATGCCCTTGATGGTTTGGTCTTTCCTGATCTTTGGCCTCACTTCGTATTCGAGATTGGGCCTGTTGAAGGATGAAATATAAATATCCGGGTTTCTTAGACCGAGGTTGTGTACGATATCTCCCTGAACCTTGGGTGTTGCGGTAGCGGTAAGCGCAATGACAGGCACTTTTGCATCAATCTGGTCCATCATTTCCCGCAAACGGCGGTATTCAGGCCTGAAATCATGCCCCCATTCTGAAATACAATGGGCCTCATCCACCGCAAAAAAAGAAATTTTAAGGCCGCTGAAAAAATCAAGGTTTTCCTGACGGGTAAGCGTCTCAGGGGCAACGTAAAGCATTTTTGTGGTGCCTGCATTCAGGTCGTCATGCACCTCCCTGATCTCCTTTTTGGTAAGGGTTGAGTTCAGGAAATGGGCCACATTGTCATTGCTGCTGTAACCCCTGACCAGGTCTACTTGGTTTTTCATGAGGGCGATGAGGGGAGAGACCACTATGGCGCATCCCTCGCTGATCATGGCAGGAAGTTGGTAACAAAGGCTTTTGCCGCCTCCGGTAGGCTTGATCACGAAGCTATCATTGCCATTGAGCACATTGTTGATAATGGCCTCCTGGTTTCCCCTGAAGGCATCAAAACCAAAATATTGTCTTAGCGGAGAAAGCAGGTCATGCCCCGTTGCAGAATGGTGTATAGGATCTTTTGCTGTTTTTTTATTCTTGGATGGAGGCATTATAGATTAAAGCTGATATTGTTTAAGGTATTTGAATTAAATATAACCAACAATTAGACAAATGGTTCTATTCAGGGGGCTAATCGATCAGGCTTTATACAAATTTACCGATAATAGGGCAGAATTCCTCAGAGAACAGGCTTTCAAACATCTTTAAATTATGGTACTTTTGCAGTTCAACCGGGCCACAAGGGCTTAGCAACCATTGCAAATGCAGAATATCTCCGTAAAGGAAATCGCCAAACAAACACTTTCCATCGAGGCAGCCTCACTCATGGAATTGAGGGAATTCATTGACGACTCATTTGTTGAGGTTGTCCACCTCATCGACGCCATGAAAGGCCGGCTTGTGGTCAGTGGAATCGGGAAAAGCGCCATCATCGGTCAAAAAATTGTTGCCACCCTCAACAGTACGGGAACCCCATCCATTTTCATGCACGCTGCAGATGCCATCCACGGAGACCTGGGCATGGTTCAGCAAGACGATATTGTAATGATCATCTCAAAAAGTGGAGAGAGCCCGGAGATCAAGGTATTGATTACACTGATCAAGAACCTGGGCAACAAGCTGGTTGCCATGGTGGGAAACCTAAACGCTACGCTGGCCCTGGGCGCAGACCTGGTGCTCAATACCACCGTCAGCCAGGAGGCCTGCCCCAACAACCTTGCACCAACCTCCAGTACGACAGCCCAACTGGCCATGGGCGATGCCCTCGCTGTTTGTCTGATGGAAGTAAAAGGCTTTTCCTCTTCCGATTTTGCAAAATTTCATCCCGGCGGCAGCCTGGGTAAAAAATTATACCTCCGGGTCAGCGACCTGAGCAAGTTGAACGATCGTCCTGCCGTCACCCAAAACAGTTCAATCAAGGATGTAATTGTTGAAATTACCAGAAAACGATTGGGGCTTACCGCCGTGCTGGATGAAGAGGGCATGCTGACGGGTGTTATCACAGATGGCGACCTGAGGAGAATGCTGGAAAAAGGGAATGACATCGTCCATACAACAGCAAAGGACATCATGGGCATCCATCCAAAAACAATTGAGGGAGATGCCCTGGCGGTTGATGCCCTAGATAAGATGAGAAAAAACAATATCACCCAGTTGGTCGTTATAGAAGATAAAAGATATGCAGGTGTCATACATTTGCACGACCTGATCAGAGAAGGAATAATTTAATCAAACATTATGATGAACAACAACCATTATGTGGCCATCATGGCCGGAGGAATTGGTAGCAGGTTTTGGCCCATGAGCCGCACTTCTTATCCCAAACAATTCCTCGATATCCTCAATACGGGTAGGACTCTCATACAAGCCACCCATGACCGTTTCAAAAAATTCATTCCTTTAGAGAATATTTATATTGTCACCTCAGAGGAATACGTTGAAATTGTAAGGGACCAGCTTCCTGAAATTCCTGCTAAAAACATTGTAGCAGAACCCTCCAGAAAAAACACAGCGCCCTGCATTGCCTATATCTCCTACAAGCTGCAGCAATTGAATGAAAAAGGAACGCTGATTTGTGCCCCTGCAGACCATATCATCCTGGATGATACAGCATTCACCAAGGTTTGCCTTGAGGCCACGAGTTTTGTCAAAGCCCATAAGGCATTGATTACCCTGGGTATCAAGCCCAGCCATCCCAACACAGGTTACGGCTATATCCAGTTTGAACAACAGCCTGCAAGCGACAATGTATACAAGGTGAAAACCTTTACAGAAAAACCGAATGCAGACCTTGCAAAGACCTTTGTATCCAGTGGAGAATTCCTTTGGAATGCGGGCATCTTTGTATGGCAGGTGAACAATATCGTTGCTGCATTTGAAAAACACCTCCCTGAACTGGCAGAAATCTTTGAGGCTGAAAAAACCCTGTTCAATACCGAAAAAGAAAAAGCCGCCATCGAAAAAATCTATCCGCTTTGCACGAATGTTTCCATCGACTATGCAGTGATGGAAAAAGCAGACAATGTCTATATCATTCCTTCTTCTTTCGGCTGGAGTGATCTTGGAACATGGAACTCTGCCCATGAAAACATGGAAAAGGATTACCTGGGCAATGCTGTTTCTGGGTCCGAAGTGATAGTGATTGATGCAACCCATAACATGGTGCATGTTCCCAACAAAAAACTTGTGCTGCTCCAGGGATTGAACGACTATATCATCGTTGATACTGAGGATGTGCTGATGATCTGTAAAAAAGAAAAAGAACAGGAGATCAAACAGTACGTTGCAGAAATCAAACGCAACAAGGGCGATAGATATTTGTAAAGGCAATGGGTTATGGGTTGTGGGTTGAGGGGTGTAGAGGTTTAGGGGTTTAGGGGTTGTGAGGTTTTGTGATGTCCATTCTTGCTGATGCAGTATTGTCATTTAAATATTCATTTTCATTTAACAATACCCTAAACCATTAAACCCCTAAACTCATAAAATCCAAACTCCCCAATACCGGCACCAGCATTTTCACTGTGATGAGCGCCCTCGCTGCAGAACATGGTGCCATCAACCTGGGCCAGGGTTTTCCGGACTTTCCGATGGATGAGGAATTGGCAGTATTGGCAGCCAAGGCCATCACCGATGGCCATAACCAGTATGCTCCCATGGCAGGATACATGCCCCTTCGGGAAGCCATTGCTGCAAAAATCCAGCGATGCTACGGCAACAGCTTTTCTCCTTCAGACAATATCACCATCACCCCTGGCGGCAGTTATGCGATCTATACTGCTTTCACCACCATTCTCCAGCCGGGAGATGAAGTAATCGTTTTTGAGCCTGCCTATGACAGCTATATCCCCAATATCATCGCCAATGGTGGCATTCCGGTTCGGATACCACTTGAATTTCCCACCTACAAAATCAATTGGGAAAAAGTAAAAAATGCCATCACCAGCAAAACCAAAGCCATCATCATCAACTCACCACACAATCCTACCGGCAGTGTGTTGGCGCATGAAGACATTTTAATCCTGCAAGATTTGCTGCGCGATAGTTCCATTTTCCTGATCAGTGATGAGGTCTATGAACATTTGGTTTTCGATGGATTGATGCACAACAGCATCCTGAAATATCCCGAATTGTTTTCAAGGAGTTTTGTTTGTTTCTCCTTCGGGAAGGTTTACAACTGCACCGGATGGAAGCTGGGATATTGTGTTGCTCCATCGGCCCTCACAGCAGAGTTCAGGAAGATCCACCAGTTTGATGCCTTCTGTTGTTTTACACCCACACAGGTTGCCCTGGCCACTCATCTGCAGAAAGAAGAACGTTACCTTCAGCTATCCTGCTTCATGCAACAAAAAAGGGACCTGTTTCTCCACGAAATGAAGAACTCGCCCTTTACCATGCTCCAATCATCGGGCAGTTATTTTGTTTGTGCAACGTATGAAAAATTAGGCAAGATGCCTGCCATGGAACTTGCTATTCAACTGACCAAAAAAATTGGTGTGGCCACCATTCCTGTTGCTGCATTTTATGCGGATGGAAATGATGACCAGGTATTGCGTTTTTGTTTCGCGAAGCGTGATGAAACCCTTCAGGAGGCTGCTAAAAAACTCAGTGGCATTGCATGCATGGCTGATGTTTTTCAGTAACTTCATTTCCAACGAGCACCAGTGCCAATCATCCTACCATCAAGGAAATAGCTTGAATCAAGCAAATCAAAAAACCATATGCTAAAAACTTTACTCGCAGCACTGTTGCTCCTTTGCCTAGCCACAACAAGTGCACAGCAATCCAGACCCAACATCATCTATATCTATGCAGACGACCTGGGCTATGGTGAGTTGGGTTGCTATGGGCAAACAAAAATCAAGACCCCGAATCTGGATCGGATGGCAAAAGAGGGTATGCGGTTCACACAACATTATAGCAGTGCGCCGGTTTGCGCACCATCCCGCTGCATGCTGATGACGGGCAAGCATCCCGGCCATTCTTATATCCGCGGCAACTATGAAATGGGTGGATTTGATGACGACAAGGAAGGTGGACAAATGCCCTTGCATGAAGGCGCCTATACCGTTGCAAAAATGCTGAAGGAAAGGGGATACAATACTGCACTGGTTGGAAAATGGGGGATGGGTGTCACTGGAACAACGGGCAGTCCTTTGAACCATGGGTTTGATTATTATTATGGCTACCTCGACCAAAAACAGGCGCATAATTTTTATCCCACCCATCTTTGGGAAAATGACAAATGGGATACCCTTAACAATCATTTCATCAATGTTCACCAACCCATAAAAGACACACTGCATGCCACCGATGCAGACTTCAATTACTACAAGGGCAATGATTATGCCCCCGCAAAAATGACAGAAAAAGCCCTCGGCTTTATCGACAAAAACAAGAACAAACCCTTTTACCTTTACCTGCCTTATACCTTACCCCATCTCTCACTGCAGGCACCTGATGCGTATGTGAAAAAATACATTGGCCTGTTTGATGAGCAGCCTTATTACGGACAAAAAGGATATGCCGCCGTGAAATATCCCCGTTCAACGTATGCCGCCATGATCAGTTTTCTGGACGATCAGGTGGGCATCATCATGGAAAAAATTAAAAAAATGGGGCTTGATGGAAATACGATCATCATGTTTTCCAGCGACAATGGTGCAACCTTTTCTGCAGGTGTCGATTCCAAATTTTTCAACAGTGTGGCCGGACTCAGGGGACTGAAGATGGATCTCTATGAAGGAGGCATCAGCGTACCCTTTATCGCAAGATGGCCAGGGAAAATTGCACCGAATACCGTCTCCAACCATGCCTCTGTGCAATATGACATCATGCCCACCCTTGCAGCGTTGACAGGAAAACCAGTTCCCAACCTGGATGGAATTTCATTGTTGCCTACCTTGATGGGCCAGGCTGCTGCACAAACAAAACATCCTTTCTTTTACTTTGAATATCCTGAAAACGGCGGCCAGTTGGCTGTCAGGATTGGAAACTGGAAGGGGATTAAAAGAAATGTGAGAAAAGATCCTTCAGGTGCATGGGAGCTTTTCAATATGGAAACAGACCGGTATGAAAAAAACAATGTGGCTGCTGCACACCCTGAACTGATTAGGGAAATGATGGACATCGCAAAGAGGGAACATGTTCATCCCCACGTCTTGGATTGGGAGTTCATCGACCCGAAAATCAAGAAGGCACAATAACTAGAAAGGGCGCTTCTCAGCGCCCTTTTTTATCAATGGCTTGCCTTGAGATAGCTCCATCCCTCAGCCTGTTTTTTGATCAGCTCTACAACAGCGCTGGGCACAACCGTGGTTTCGGCCATCAGCTTGGAAGGATCAATTTTCAGACGCTTGAGCGAATTGTTGCACACCGCAAGCGTAACCCCTTTTTCCTTTGCCAACTTTACCCTGGAAGCAAACTGAACTGAGTCATTCATAACGGCAAAAACGGCCTGTCCATGAAAAACCACCTCTACCTGCAAGTCTGGCACCAAGGCCCTTGCATTGTTGACCTGGCGAAATACAGCAGCCTGAACCGTAGTATCGGCGCTGGAAAGATCCCAAACCACACTCAACTTTTTTTCCTGTGCCGATGCGGCCAATGTTATCATGCAGAAGAGCAATGCGATCGTACCTTTTTTCATGAAAGCTTTTGCACAATTTACAACATTGTAGACGGAGTAACATAAGCAGACAGGGTGAATTTTCCGCTTATGGCAACCTCTCCTTCGCTTTCTATATAATAAGCGCCTTGTGCCAAACAACCGGTGTAAATTTGCTCTACTTTCATGTGTTATTTATTTAGAATTGTACAATGATATCAAATTCAAAGTTGACCTTTATGCCCCT
Source organism: Chitinophagaceae bacterium (assembly GCA_947442625.1). Taxonomy (GTDB): domain Bacteria; phylum Bacteroidota; class Bacteroidia; order Chitinophagales; family Chitinophagaceae; genus Pollutibacter. The sequence goes on along the minus strand of CANEWJ010000001.1, from coordinate 18,360 downwards.
TACAAACAGTGATTTAAATCACTATTACAAAAAACAGCCTGCGTGACATCAGTCACACGCTTTGTTGTTGGCATGATTCATCTTTGCTTTACGAAAATTTACACATGGAAATATTGGGCTACTTCGCATCACTGGTTATTGGCATCTCGCTCGGGCTTATTGGCGGCGGCGGTTCCATTCTCACAGTTCCTGTTCTTGTTTATCTTTTTGGTGTTGACCCTGTGATGGCAACGGCCTATTCCTTGTTCATCGTTGGATCAACAAGCCTGGTTGGGGTTTTCCCAAAATACAAAAATGGGGAGATCAATTTTAAGACCGCCATCATCTTTGGAATACCTTCCATCATCGCTGTCTATGCCACCCGTGCATTCATTGTTCCTGCCATCCCATCAACCATTTTCACCTTTGGTTCTTTTGAAATGACCAAAGCATTGATGATGATGATGATTTTTGCCGTACTCATGGTATTTGCATCTGTTTCGATGATTCGCAGCAACAACAATGAGGCGAAAGAAGAAGGACCGCAGGTATTCAATTATCCGATGATCCTGTTAGAAGGCGCTATTGTGGGCATGTTGACCGGACTGGTTGGCGCCGGTGGCGGATTCCTGATCATCCCTGCATTGGTGTTGTTCAGCAAACTCCCCATGAAGCAGGCCATCGGCACATCGCTGATGATTATCGCCGCCAAGTCACTCATCGGTTTCACCGGAGACCTTGGAAAACAAACCATGGACTGGAACCTATTATTGTCTGTAACTGCATTGGCCATCGTCGGTATTTTTATTGGCAATGCCATGAGCAAGCAAGTATCAGCCGAGCGCCTCAAAAAAGGATTTGGCTGGTTCGTTTTGGTAATGGGCATTTATATAATTTTAAAAGAGCTTTTTTTCAAATAAGATCAACACCCATCTTTTAACACAGTTAGTTAAAAGGATAACAGCATACCATTTAAAAAACTAAAAATCAATCCATGTTTTTTCAACACGTTTACGACAAAACCCTTGCACAGGCCAGTTATTTCATCGGATGTCAAAAAGCGGGAGTTGCTGCTGTCATCGATCCAAAACGCGATGTGGACACCTACCTTGACATCGCAAAGCAAAACAACATGACCATCACCCACGTGTTGGAAACCCATATTCATGCAGACTTCCTTTCTGGTGCACGCGAACTGGCCGCCCTCACCGGTGCCAAACTCTATCTCTCAGATGAAGGTGGTCCTGGATGGGAATATGAATTCGATCATGTCGGATTGAAGGATGGCACAACCTTTATGGTGGGCAACCTGAAAATGGAAACCCTGCACACGCCCGGACATACACCCGAAAGCATCAGCTTTTTGTTGACTGATACACCAGCAAGTGCAGAACCTGTCATGTTCTTTACCGGAGACTTCGTCTTTGTTGGGGACATCGGACGTCCTGATCTTCTTGAAAAAGCAGCCGGCATCACTGGCACCTCAGATGCAGGCGCCCACCAGATGTTCAAATCAATTGACCGCTTTGCCAAACTTCCGGATTATATCCAGGTATGGCCTGGTCATGGTGCAGGTTCGGCTTGTGGCAAGGCTTTGGGCGCGGTGCCTAGTACCACCGTGGGCTATGAAAAAATACGCAACTGGGCTTTTCGTTTTGAAAACGATGAGCTCGGGTTCACCAAGTTCTTGTTGGAAGACCAGCCCGAACCACCGAAGTATTTTGCGATGATGAAGAAGCTGAATAAGGTGGATCGTCCTTTGTTGACGGCTGTGCCGAAACTGAAGGCCCTCAGCAACCAAGAAATGATGGAGGCCATGGGAAGAGGAGTAAAATTGATTGATGCCCGCCTTAAAACTGAATTTGCCAAAGGGTATATTCCAGGAAGCATCAACATACAAGGCAACAATTCATTTGCAACATGGGCCGGCTGGTTCCTCAATTATGAAGAGCAATTCATGTTGTTGGCCGATGCGTCAATGCTCGACGACCTGACACGCAAACTGATGCGCATAGGTCTTGACAATATCATTGGCTATGTTCCATCAACAGTTGAATTCACCGATCAGGGCGGTCAACTCGACACGGTGCTGATCATCGATATTGACACATTCAAATCCCAGCTGGATGAACCCAACGTTCAGGTGGTTGATTTGCGCAATGCCACAGAGTTCAAGAGTGGGCATATCAAAGGTGCTGATCATGTATTTGTGGGAACCCTGATGGATAACCTCGACAAAGTCAGCAAGGATAAAAAAGTGGTGATCCATTGCCAGGGAGGCGACCGTGCAACCATTGGATATTCTTTGCTTGCAAGCGCTGGCTATACCAATATACTCAATTACTCCGCCAGCATGAATGAGTGGATGGCATTGGGTAATGAAGTGGTTTAAGGGTTTAGGGGTGGAGAGGTTTAGAGGTGTAGGGTTTAAGGGTTTAGGCTTATCATTCATAACGAATAAAAACAAACAACATGATCGATTTTATAAAAAACCTGTTTTCTTCAGGGCCGGCAGTAGACTTTGCTTCACTTGTTAAAGCCGGCGCTATTATTCTGGATGTTCGCACACCTGGCGAATTCAACAGCGGTCACATCAAGGGGTCAATGAATATTCCCTTGGATGAAATCAAAAACAAAACTGCAGAACTGAAAAAGAAAAACAAAGTGATCATCACCTGTTGCAGAAGTGGCAACAGGAGTGGCATGGCAGCGGCAATGCTGAATACTGCAGGGATTGAATGTCATAATGGTGGGCCCTGGAACGTACTCAATGGCAAGATTTGATTCGGAATGCATTGGCAGACAGCAGTAGATTATGAAGAAGTAAAATGAAAATGCACATCCTGTTCAAAAAACATGTTCTGACCTTCAGCATCTTGCTGTTTGTGTTGGATGGAATTTCCCAACACCAGGAAATTGGAGAGAAGCCCGGCATTTGGAAGGACAAACAAAAACAGTTTGTAGATACCAACTCTATTCTTTACGCATTCAAGAATGGCATAACACATGGACATCTCCGTTATTTCTTCATGCAAACCGACAATGCTAAAGGACTGAGCGATTATCATGCCCATGCGGCAGGTGGCGGCATCAAGTTTGAAACGGCAAGCTACAAGGGATTTCAATTGGGCATAAGCGGGTTTTTCACGTTTAACATTGGATCCTCTGACCTTTCCGTTCCAGATCCCAAAACAAATCAACCCAACCGTTATGAAATTGGCCTGTTTGACCAGACCAATCCCAACAACAAATCTGACATCGATCGGCTTGAAGAGTTGTTTTTAAAATACAATTTCAAGCATGCATCGATTACCGTTGGAAAACAATTGCTCAACAGTCCATTCATCAACTTGCAGGATGGAAGGATGCGCCCTACTGAAGTAGGGGGAATCTGGTACGAAACCAATGGGAATGGCAAGACAAAGGTTGAAGGTGGTTTGATCAGCAGAATTTCTCCCAGGGGTGCAGTGGCGTGGTACAGCGTCGCTGGGTCGATGGGCATTTACTCCAGTGGGCTGAACACTGATGGCACAAAGTCAAACTATTTTGGCAATACCAAAACAAAGGGCATTGCCATGGCAGGCGTCACCAACAAGTCCATCAAGAACCTCACCCTAAAATGGTGGGACCTCTACACTGAAAACATATTCAATGCGATGTTGTTACAGGCAGATCTAAACAAGCCTCTCAGCTCTGGTGGCGCCATTGTTGCAGGCGCACAACTCATTCACATCAACAAGATTGGCAGCGGAGGCAATGAAGATGCCGGGGAACGGTACATGCAGCAATCATCAGCGATGACTTTTGGTGGAATGTTGGGGTGGGAAAACAAGGCATGGAAAACATCCGTCAATTTCAACCGCATTACCAAAAAAGGCCGGTATCTGATGCCGAGGGAATGGGGCCGCGATCCTTTTTATACTTTCCTGCAAAGGGAAAGAAACGAAGGGCTTGCGGATGTTCATGCTTATGTGCTCAAATTGGGATACAGCATTCCAGGCACTGCATTCAAGACGGGCACTGCTTATGGGTATTTTGATCTTCCAGCCATCAACAACTACCCGGCAAACAAATATGGCATGACGTCTTACCACCAAATCAACCTTGATATTCGCTATGATTTCAAAGGAGGATTGCTCTCTGGCCTTGGAACACAGTTGCTGTATGTTTATAAATCAAATGCAGGAACTGAATTGGTACCTGAAAAAAACATCATTAACAAGGTGAACATGCAGCAGTGGAACCTGGTATTGAATTACAATTTTTAGTCGATTGGGTTTAGGGGTGAAGATGTTTAAAGGTGTAGAGGTTTAGGGGTTCAGTTATTAAACCTTTCAACCCCTAAACCCTTAAACCTTATTCCCCCCTGATATACCTGGCCCGCTCCTTGGAATCAGGATGGGTGCTGATCCAGGAAAGGCTGCCCAGTGAGCCATCTTTCTCACCCAGTCGATACAGAAAATCAGCAAAACCGTTGGGGCTGATACCCGCCTTCTTCAAATATTCAATAGCCTTGATGTCTGCATCTTTCTCCAGCTTGCGGTCGTAGGCGGTGGATGACAACATGCCCAGCAATTCTTTGATGGCTCCGCCGCCTGCCTCTCCTGTGGTGATGCTGATCAAAAGGGTGTATCCCATTTGTTTGAGCAATTTTTTCATGACATGCGACAATTCCATGTGGGCAATTTCATGTGCCAAGACGCCACTGAGTTCATCATTGTTGTGAACGGCATTGATCAATCCTGTATGAACCACCATATGACGATCGGGCAACGCAAAAGCATTGACCTCACTATCGCCCATGATATGAAGTTTGATTTTCTTGCGCTCGAAACCATTGCTCTTGCAAATCGCAGTAACCAAACTATCAACCCTATCATACTCTTTTCCCTCTTCAATAGACTGCTCATCCATACCAGCCCAGACCATATCCCCTAATTTCTGTTCAAGGGCATCAGTCATTTTTTCAACGCGAAACAACTTCATCCAATCCACACGGCTGATGAGCAGGTAAATGCCTGCAGCAATGGACAAGAGAATGAATGCCTGTAATATTGTTTTTTTCATATCAAGGTTTACAAATCAATTGTGTGAGTGGCCCATAAAACCACCAGAAAACATGGTGGCCCTTTCGGGTTTTGATGGCAGCAGCAATGGTCATGCCCAGTTCAACAACATTGACAACAAAAACCGTTATGATATAAGCAAGATAAGGGTTTGAAACCTGTTCATCCTCCCTGATCAATACAGATATCGTCCACCAAAAACCAATGGAATTGATAACAAAAAGGCTCAATTGCGAAAGCAGGGCATGTATACAATGCCAGCGCACAAAATAGGTCGACTTCCGGTTCGCGATATAGAAAAACAAGGTGGCCAACAGGTTGATAATGGGCAATGGAAAACCAACCATGATGGCAATCAGCGACATGAGGTAACTGTTGGAAGCTTTTTCGGCTTCTGATTCAGTTGGATGATATATGAATGTTGAAGACATGTTATACTCCCTTGTAAATGTTCCAGCACCAATTCAGTAAAACCAATACAATCAATGGCCAGGCAATACGCTTTTGTCTTATCGTTTTTTCAACTGATGCATAAAAAACATGGAAACTGTTTTTCTTCAATGTGAGATCATGCAAGAGCCAAAAAGGAAAGATGACCAGACCGCCCAACAAAAGCAATCCTATGGGATTCCATAAAACGCCATTGATTAAATCCCCACTGATCAATGCAATCATTGATCGTGTTGCACCACAAGAGGGGCAAGGAATTCCCGTTACTTTTTTGAACACACAAACCGAACCCACAACATTTACCCACCTGCTGTCAAGATGCATCACAAGCCAGGAATAGCCTGACACGCAAAACAGCATGATCAGGATATAGAGGTTTTTTCTGCTTATACCCATCAATACAAAAGCTGCTGAAATTTGGCAAAGTTCTTCTCCCTGGTTGCTCCCATGATCAGGAACAAATCCACCACTGCCCAAATACCAATACCGCCACAAGTCAATAATTTTCCAATGCCCAGTCCTGTATCCCCAATCATAAAACGATCTATGCCCAAGGTTCCTGCAAGGATCGAAACAATGATGCTGGTCGTAGGATCTTTGAACTGTATGGTTTGAACCAATGACCATTTTGAGTCATCCATGGCCAGCAACTGCTCCCTGATGTATATCAATTGGTTGCTTTCAAAAAACTTTCCATTGCTCAGAATGAACATGTCCACTTTGTTAGAATCCATTTTGCTTCTTGTATTTTATAAATTTACTTCAACCCCTTAAACCTTTACACCCCTAAACCCTTGTCAACTTCACCGGCGTCGTCTTGTTTGCATTCCACTGGCAAACATAGATGCTTTGGTCCTCGTCGATGCAAACATCATGACCATGCTTGAATACTTTTGATTCGTGCTGGAATGTTGGTTGCAGGATACCGTTTTTATAGACAGGCGCCGTTCCGCCAGGGCTCGCCAATACTTTGTAGTTGGTATCCAGAATGGTCAGGAATCCGGTTGCATTTTGTTTTTTTCCTTCTGCATCTTTGGACCAGCATACGCCAGCATAAAGATGTTGTCCGTGAATCACAGGCCTGCATACATACATGCCTGGCGTATCTATGCGCTTGATAAATTTTCCATCAAGGGTAAATACCTTGAAACAGCACTCTTCCCTTGAGGTGCAAATCAGCACTGGATTGTTTGGATCCCTGTTGTCCACCACTACACCATGCGCACAGTATAAATTATGCTCTTTGTTCTCGTTTTTACGTCCACCAAACTTCCTGATGAACCTTCCCTTGCTGTCAAATTGGAGGATATAATCAGATCCGTATCCATCCGCCACATAGATATCTCCGTTGGGTGCAACTGCCGTTTCTGTTGGACGGTAGGCATCCTCATCCTTATAGGCGCCAATGGTATGGGGCTGTGCCAATGAAAAAATAATCCTTCCTTTGAGGTCGGTCTTCACCACATTTCCGGGCTGTGCTTTTGATTTGCCGGAAAGATCCTTGTAAAATCCATTGTCAACAATCAGCAGAAAATCTTCATCGTTTTCTTTGCTGATGGTAAGCCCATGCCCGGCAGGAAATGAAGTTCCCCAGGAATCCAGCAATTGGCCAGACTTATCAAAAACAAGGATATTGTTATGGGTATCATCGCCCACCATGATCAGCCTGCCCTTGCTGTCTTGCACCATCTCGTGACAGTTGATGACCGGATGTGTGCTGGCACTGATCTTGGCCCATCCATGATCTACTTTATAGGTAAAGCCATTGTGGCCTATGATCAATTCCTCTGTTTGCCTGTTCCTGTCAACAATGGAAAAAGCAAATGATTTGCTGGCAAGCAATCCGGCTGAAGCAACTGCGGTAGACCGGATAAAGGTTCTTCTATTTTTCATGCAATGAATGTAAGTAAAAAATGGGAATTGTTATTTGAACTACATTTGAAAAATGCTTGAAAAGATTGACCTGAACTGCGACTTGGGCGAGGGCTATACAACCGATGCGCTGATCATGCCATTGATCAGTTCGGCGAACATTGCCTGTGGATACCATGCCGGTGGGGGAGAACTGATGCGAGAGACCATTCGCCTGGCCCTGCAACACGATGTTGCCATCGGCGCCCATCCATCTTTTGATGACAGGGACGGTTTTGGGAGAAGGGAAATGCATTTGTCATCGGATGAGATTTACCAGATTGTACTAGATCAGGTCAACACCATCCGGAAAGCTGCAGAAGAAGAGGGCGCAGTTCTGCACCATGTAAAACCCCATGGTGCGCTGTACAACATGGCTGCAAAAGATGCCATGGTTGCCGATGCTATTTCAAGGGCAATAAAAGCAATTGACAATTCCTTGATTTTATATGGATTGCCCAACAGCGCTTCAGAAAGATCAGCAGCCAAACTCGAACTGCAGTTTTACAGGGAAGTATTTTCAGACAGGACCTATACAGACCAGGGGATGTTGACACCAAGGAACCAACCCAATGCCATGATTGAAACAACAGAGCAAAGCGTTGCACAAGTTTTGCAAATCATCCTGCACAAAAACCTGCAATCTACCACAGGACAGGAAATTCCGATCAAGGCAGATACGGTTTGCATCCATGGTGATGGCGAAAACGCTGTGGTATTTGCCCAAGAGATCAACAGGGCCCTGCACCAAAACAAGATCACCATAAGCGCGATACAATGAAGAAAAAATCCTGGCTCAGCAACTCCCCTGTTATCGCAGCAGCTTTTTTGATGGCCACTTCGGCCATTGGCCCTGGCTTTTTGACACAGACGGCGGTGTTCACCAATACCCTGCTGGCGAGCTTTGGATTTGTGATCCTGATTTCCATTGTTTTGGATATTGGTGCACAAATGAACATCTGGAAAATTTTAGGGGCATCAGGCATGCGGGCACAAGAACTGGCGAACAAGGTCATCCCCGGAGCCGGTTTTTTTCTCACCCTCCTGATTGTGGTGGGAGGACTGGCCTTCAACACCGGGAACCTTGCTGGCGCAGGCCTTGGGCTGAATGTGCTCACCGGCTGGCGTACAGAAACAGGGGCGATGATCAGTGCGGCAATTACCATAATGATCTTTGTTAACAAGCAATCCCTAAAATGGATGGACATGTTCGCAAAAGCTTTGGGTATTGTGATGATTGTACTGACCCTCTATGTGGTCTTTGTGGCTGCGCCACCATTGGGAGAGGCTGTAAAAAAGACTTTTGTTCCAGACAAGATTGACTTCATGGCCATCATCACCCTGGTGGGTGGAACGGTTGGTGGATACATCAGTTTTGCAGGAGCTCACCGACTGATTGATGCAGGGCTGACCGGGCCAGAGCACACAAAGGAAGTCAGCAACGCTGCTGTTTCAGCCATCCTCATAGCGTCCATCATGCGTGTCTTGTTGTTCCTGGCAGCCCTGGGGGTGGTCTCTAAAGGACTTGCCCTTGACAGCAGCAATCCTGCGGCATCTGTTTTTCAACTCGCTGCCGGAAACCTGGGCTACATGATTTTTGGAATCGTGATGTGGAGTGCTGCCATCACTTCAGTGGTCGGATCGGCCTATACCTCCATTTCATTTTTCAGATCCTTTCATCCGGCATTCGAAAAAAACGAAAAGCCCATGCTGGTTGGGTTTGTCTTGATTGCACTCTTTGTTTTTATCACCATCGGAAAACCCGTAAAAACATTGGTGGTTGTTGGGGCATTGAATGGATTCATCCTGCCAATCGCGCTGGGATTGATACTGCTTGCTGCATCCAACAAAAAAATAATTGGGGAGTATAAACATCCCCTTTTCTTGAAAATTTTTGGTCTGGTTGTGGTGCTGGCTACCTTGTTCCTCAGTGTAAAAACAATCTCTGGTTTATGATGCTAGCATCCATCTGTTGAGGATGTATGAACGCCTCCGTTAGCTGAAGAGGTACTCCACATCCTCTCTTGTCAGCGTCTTCACAAAACCATCGTCATCAGACACAAGGTCTTTGGCAAGGGCACGCTTCTTATCCTGCAGTTGCAGAATCTTGTCTTCTATCGTGTCCTTACAAATCATGCGGTATGCAAAGATATTTTTGGTTTGTCCGATACGGTGTGTTCTGTCAATGGCCTGTTGTTCAACCGCAGGATTCCACCAGGGATCAACAATGTATACATAATCAGCTGCGGTAAGGTTAAGGCCCACACCACCCGCTTTCAGCGAAATCAAGAATACCCGCACCTCATCATTTTTCTGGAAACTCTGGATGGCCTTTTCCCTGTCAACAGCAGATGTACTTCCATCGAAATATTCGAATTTCACGCCCAGGGCAGTAAGCTTTTCCCTGATCAATCCAAGCATGCCAAGGAACTGAGAGAAGACCAGGGCCTTGTGGTTGCCAATGTTTTCAGTGATTTCCCTGGACAGCTCATCCAGCTTGACAGATACATTGGGCATCTGCTCACTCTCGTTCATGATCGCCGGTGAATCACAGATCTGGCGCAGTTTCATCAGTCCTTGCAGGATGGTCAGCTGGGATTTTTGGATGCCCTGCTCCTTGATCACGCCCAGGATTTTGTCCCTGTAATCATTCCTGTATGCATCATAAATATTGCGTTGTTCCTCTTCCATTTCACAGAACAGGATGGTCTCTGTTTTTTCCGGAAGGTCTTTGGCCACCTGCTCTTTGGTTCGCCTGAGGATGAAAGGAAACAGGAGTTTTTTCAGGTGTTCCTTGTGCTCCCTTTCTCCAAATTTATCGATGGGTGTGGCAAACTCATTCCTGAAATATTCCACACTGCCGAGCATCCCTGGATTCAGGAAGTTCATCTGCGCATAGATATCGAAGGTATTGTTCTGCAATGGCGTACCACTCATACAAAGCCTGTTCTTGGCGTTGAGCAAACAGGCCGCCTTGGTCACCTTGCTCTGTGGATTTTTAATGGCCTGTGATTCATCCAATACGATATAATCAAAATTGGTTTCAAGCATGAACTTGATGTCACTGCGGAGGGTTCCGTAGGTGGTGATGATTACATCATGGTCCACAAATATTTTCTTGTCGCGGATCCTTTCTCCACCATGGTGGATGCGGTAGGTCAGTTTGGGCGTGAATTTCTTGATTTCATTTTCCCAGTTGAACATCAAGGTAGTCGGACAAACAACGATGGCCGTCATGCTTTCATTGTTGTCTCGAAAGCGTTGCAGTGAAGACAAGGCCTGGATGGTTTTACCAAGACCCATGTCATCAGCCAGGATGCCGCCCCAACCTACCTCTGTGAGATAGTTCAGCCAATGGTATCCGGCAACCTGATAAGGCCTGAGAATTTCTGCCAGTTGTATTGGCGGATCAACTTCATTGATCCTGTTGAAAGACCTCAGCCTTTCATATTTTTCTTCCAGCTTGATCATGACCTCTGCCTCATCAATGTTATTGTAGAGTTCATCGATAACACTGAGGTGATATTTTGAAAGCCTTAACTGGTCTGTTTTTCCTTCTCCGACCCTGAACAGCAAAGAATATTTTTTCAACCACTCATCAGGCAGAATCCCAAGGGTTCCGTCATTCAATTGAACAATCTGTTGCTTGTTGTTCAAGGCGCGCTTGATCTCTTCAATGGATACTTTCTGGTCACCAAAAATGATTTCCACCTTTGCATCAAACCAATCCACCCCATTGCTGATCTGGATCCTGGTCTGTGGTTTTGCAGTATTGAACCTGTAGTTCTTCAACACTTCAAATCCAATGACCGGTACCTGGAACTCTTTCATTGCATCCACAAACAGGAAGAACCAGTTGTTCCTCAATACTTCCGTTCCTTTCAACACCAGGTTGAAACTGTTTTCCGTATTGATAAAATTGGAATGCAGCGATCCCAGTTTTTTGACAAACTCCCTTTCCTTCTCCAGGTCTCTTTTGATCATTTTGATCTTTCCGTTTTCAGGCAGAAAAATCGTTTCCTTGTCTGTGTATTTTACTTCATATCCCTGGTAAAGGAATACAGGCGTAAAGACCAGGTATTCATTTTTTTCCTGGAGCTGCAATTTGATTTCGGGCTCTCCGTTGAACAGCTCTGTCATCAAAGACTTGTCAAAATCAACTTTGTATTTTCTTGCAAAAGGCAAGACTTCACGCTCCAGAAATTCAGGCCATTTTGAAAGGCTGATTTTTCTGTTTCTCTCCGGGATGAAAGCCGTGATGGCTTCAAGGTCTTCCAGTGAGTTCCAGCAATACAACTGATCATTGAAAAGGGCAACCAAGGAAGAAGACCATTCGTTGGCTGTCAGCTCAATGTCCCACTCTTCAATCAATGCAACGGGCGTAATGGTTGCCTGCTTCTTTTCAAGGGCAACCTGCAGTCCTGGTTTCATCCTTCCGCTCCCAATTCCAGTCTTCACCAGGTTGGCCGTAGTAAAAGGCTTGCCTGGCAATAGTTTCAGGAACAAGGTGCGTTCCGCATGCTCGGCAAACATCTTGACGATTTTGGGATGCAGGTATTCATCTATCAGCAAGGTTGTTTCTGCAGGCAGGCCTTCTTCCTCTGAATAAATGATGTTTTCCCAAATGCCGGAGAAAGGGGAATTCCTGCTGACATATTTATCAATTTCGGAACGCTGTAACTTCCTGACAGCATTCATCAGGGAAATATCTTCCGTAACCAACTCAGTGGTAGGCACATATTTTGAAAGATCAATGTGTTCAACCTTTCCAAGAAATTCCATGTTCTCCTGATCAAACTCTCCACTGACCAACTCAACATTGAAGCCAGGGTATTTTCCGGGCGTTTCAATAAGGACTACGCCAAGCCTTTGCGAGGAAACCACAGGCTCCGTCAAGGTATTGACCACTTCTATCACTTCTTCTTTTCGCTGAACAAGGGGCTTTTCCTCAACAATCGGCGTTGTAACCCTTTTTACTGTTGGATCAAGCACCCGCAAGAATGGCTTTCCCTCTTTATAGGTGAATTCAAATTTTGTCTGCCAATCAGGCTCATTCATGCTATAGCCATAGATTCCCAGCAATTTGTTTTTTTCCTTGTCCCAGTTGCGGATGGTATCAAAATACAAACTGCCGTAGGCATTCAATAGCTGAAGAAAAAGAATGGTTTTGTGCACACAGAGCGGATGTGTTTCCTCAGTACACTTGCAGGAAGTATCAAAATTGCGCTCCTCATTTCTTTGGATGACCATGGGGAAAACCTCGCCATTGAGTTCGAGCTTGGCTTCCACCCTTTCATCCTTTGCGCTGATGATGGTGGCTTTTGTTGTCCTGAGCACGACCTCCGCCTTCTCGCAAACTTCCTGGGTGGCGAGCATCCGAATGGTGCGGAGTTCGATTTGCTTCATCTTGATGACCGTATGCCGCTGGTCGTACCTGATGGCATTGTCACCGATCATGTTCTTGTCAACAAGATCCTGCAACTGCAACAAGGCGGCAGCTTCATGTCTGCAGATATCGCCAAGGTTGTACGGACAAGAGCAGCGCAATGCCATGGCACGCGGATCCCTGTATTTTTGTACATGCACCTTGTAGAAAGTGCTGTAATTGTCGTCTTTGACCCTAAAACTTACAGCACCGAGAAGATCGTCGTATTCAATGAATTCAACGTATCCTATCGCATGAATCTTTTTTCCACGACGGATGACTTCGTCCGTTCCGTTGTTGTAAATGAATTTCAGTAGGTGCGATAATGACATGAACGATGTTAGGTTAATTGGCGAAATTAGTGCAAAAGAACCCTAATCCTATCGCTTGTCAACTATAATTTAGTAAGGCCGAAAAACAAGAATAATGTGGGAAAAAATCAGTAAATTTAGCGGTTTTTTGCATCGGGAATCTGCGGGTTTATGCTTCCAACACCAACCTGTCTCCCTTGAAAATGGGAAGTACATTGGCCACATCAGCAGACAAACAATAGCGAATGTCTTTTTCCAAACCATAGTTCATCAGGCGATGATAGTGCGTGGCACCGCGGCTTTCCATGAAACCAAACCTATCTTCGCCGGCTTCAAGGAACAGGCTTTCCGCCATCTTGGATGAATCGCAATGCATTTCAAAATGGCCCTTGATCCTGCTGATCACAGCGCCAGCGAACAAGGTGTCTTCCATGTTGACCCTGTCCTTCCAGGCAGAACAGCCCAGTAAAACATCCTTGTCTGATGCCATCAGGTAATCACATACTGCAGAAAGATTCGGAAAGGAACCGGTGATGATTTCTGGTGCACCGCTGTCAAGGGCCATGTGCAAGAGCTTGGTTCCATTGGTGGTTGTCAAAACCAGAAGTTCGTTTTCAATGAATTCCCTGGGGTATTCAAACGGCGAATTGCCATAGCTCAATCCTTCTGCGACCCTGCCATCACGCTCACCGGCTGTAATCCCGTTGAGCTCGGCCCCAAGTTCAATGCAGCGTGGTACTGTAGCCACAGGCATTACCGCCTCAGCGCCATTGTACAATGCAGTGGCGATGGTAGATGTAGCCCGCAAAACATCGATGATCACCACAACACTGTTGCTGATGTCATACAAATTGAGGAGTGCGGGAGATAGCGAAGTGAAAAGTTTTCTCTGTTGCGCGCCCATCAAACTTATTTTACAAATGGAAGCTGAACCACAACGGCCTTGATCTGCTTGTCGCGGATATCAACAAAAATTTCAGCGCCAACTGCAGCAAATTCAGCAAGTACATAGCCCATGCCAATGCCCTTGTTGAGAGTTGGAGATTGGGTTCCTGAAGTTACGCGGCCAATGAGGTTTCCCTCTTCATCCCTGATCATGTAATCATGGCGGGGAATGCCGCGGTCTACCATTTCAAAGCCAACGAGTTTCTTTTCAACGCCGGTCTCTTTTTGCTTTTTCAGAAAGGTTGAAGCGGTGAACTCTTTTGTAAATTTCGTGATCCATCCCAACCCCGCTTCCAGTGGCGTAGAATAGTCATCAATATCGTTTCCGTAAAGGCAATATCCTTTTTCCAAGCGCAGGGTATCGCGTGCACCCAGGCCTACAGGCTTGATGCCTGCTGCAGCGCCGGCTTCAAAAATCGCATTCCATATTTTTACGGCATTGTCTCCCTCGTCTTCAAAATAAATTTCAACACCACCTGCACCGGTGTAGCCCGTTGCGCTGACCAATACATTCTCAACGCCGGCAAATTTACCTTTTGAAAACGTATAGTATTTCATGTTGAGGATGTCCATCTCGGTGAGGGGTTGCAACACCTTTGTGGCGTTAGGTCCTTGAATGGCCAACAGACAGGTCTTGTCTGAAATATTGTGCATTTCAACTTTCCCCTGGTTGAATTCCTGGATCCAGTCCCAGTCTTTTCTGATGTTGGAGGCATTCACCACAAGCATGTAGACCTTGTTCTGTTCTACACAGTATACCAGCATGTCGTCTACAATACCGCCATTCTGGTTCAGGATGCAGCTGTACTGTGCCTGCCCGTTTGATAACTTGGAGGCATCGTTGGAACTGATCTGCTGGATCAGGGCCAACGCATTTTCACCCTTCAAAATGAATTCGCCCATGTGGCTTACATCAAAAACACCAACATTGTTGCGCACGACATGGTGCTCGTCGTTGATCCCGGTATATGAAATGGGCATGTTGTATCCGGCAAACTCGGCCATCTTGGCACCAAGTGCCTGATGGAGATGGGTGAAGGGGGTCGATTTCATGGGGGCAAAGATAAATCTATCTCCCCATCTTCAACAAATTCATCGCACCGAAGAACAATCTTCTGGGATTGGAGGAAGCGCCTGTAGTTAGGTCTTCCTCTTCATCTGCCATGGCCGTGGTATTGATCTTGATATTAACGGTTGTATCGCCATTCTTGATGTTCATCTCCATCTCCTCAATCTTCTTGTTTTCTTTTTCAATCTCTTCTTTCATTTGCTGGATCCTATCCATCAACTCAGCCTTGTTGGAATCATCCTCATTCTTGAATTTCTTCTCGATACCAGTTTCTTTCATGATGTACCAAACACCGCTTGTCCAGATATTATCATCATCATAATCATCGTCAATATTGATGGATAAACCATTTGGCCCCCCCCTGACAGAATACCAGTTCAGGTTATTGGCTTTTCCATCCACATATATTTCCTTGCCAACAGGCACTTCAATTTTCACGATCACCTGCTGGTTGTGAAACTTGTTTTTGGTTGTGATGGGAAAGGCATCTGGAATACTCAGGATGCTGTCATACTGTTCAACGGCATAGGATATCTGCTCTGCAATGATTTCTGCATTCCTGGGTGAAGAAGACCTAGCGCGCTTGATGAGCGTAACATGGAAACTGTCGTCACGGCTTTTTTCAAGCTTTACACGGATGTTCCTTAGCAATACACTGTCTTCATTCGCTGAAAGCATTACATCTGATGACCTGTAGCGATCCTGGTCATCATTGTCGTCCCAATCCAAGTCCAGGGGATAGTATTGTCCTTCGGCATCCTTGAACTCCACTTTTAACTTACCTGAAGATGGTTGAACAATGCCAACTGCTGAGGTAATCTGACCAGGGCGCTTGAATTCTTTTGATACAGTTGCCACGAGCATGACCAGTGAAGCCCAACCGAGTGCCCAGAGTACGCCAAAAGTCAAGGCGATATATGGACTCTTGAATTTTGAACCTGCAATCCTTCTGACCAGCCATTGCACCAAGGCAACAACAGGAACTGCAATGAAAAGGATAAGGGTACTCCAGGCATAGCCCTGAATCTGGGAACTGTTGACTGCAAAATCCTTGAGGGGCAACAACATGTTGAAGCCTGCAAACAAGGCCACCAGCCCTACAACCATTGCTATGGCGATCACACCAAGGAAAGAAAATATGATGACTTTGAACAGGCCTACAATGAACCTGCCGAAGCTGTTGCCTGAACGCTTGACCGCCGGACCTGCTTCGCCTGCAAACCTGCTGGCGGTTTCCCTTGCTTCCTGCCCGAATTCAGAGGCCTTTGTTGACAGGTCCTGTTTCCATTTGCTGGCATTGTCTGTAAAGTTTTTCTTCACGCCCTGCATTTCATCCTGCACCTTGTTCTTGATCGACTCAAGATCAACTTTTTCTCCTTTCATTTCCATTTTCTCTGATGCTGTAACCGCTTTGGGCACAACAATCCAAAGGATCAGGTAGATCAGCAACCAGGTGCCAAAAGGAAGGGTGAAGACACCCCTGAAATGAACCCAATGAAACATACTTTCAAAAGCACCCAGGATAAAAGGCAGTGCAAAAATCAAGCGCGGAATCCAGACCGCGATATTAAAATACTGCGCAATTCCACTGGCCACACCACCAAAAACCTTTTGGTCTGCATCACGGTATAATTTTCTTGTAACGGCAGTATGGTTCATGAATCGCTCAGGCAGAATCGCCCACAGTACTATATAAAATACCAGACCAAATCCAAACGAACCTACGGTCAGCATGGCAAACAAGACGCGCACAATGGTTGTGTCAATCCTCAGGAAAGCGCCCAATCCACTGCAGACGCCACCCAGAATCTTTTCGTTGCTGTTCCTGTACAGGGAGCCGCGGGGGGAGGAATTGGACTTGCTATCCGAAGGTTGGGAGGTTGAAGGGTTGGGCTTGCCAGCCGAAGGCTGGGAGGTTGAGGATGTTGAACTGTGATTTTCATCAATGGTGACATCATCAAATTGCTCCGGCCTTCCGATGCTGGCAATGATGGCAGCAACATGCTCCTCGCTGATGAAGGTTGACTGCCCGACCTTCAGTTTTTCACTGAAAAGTTCTGCAATGCGGTTCTCAATGTCATTGATGATTTCTTCTCTGCCTTCCTCGTTGGCAAAATGATTGCGAAGGCTTTCAATGTATTGTTTCAATTCTTCAAACGCCGGTTCCTCAATCGGGATTACCCTGCCCTGGAAGTTGATATTGATTACTTTGTTCATGGTCTAAGTTTGTACGTTAAGATTGATGGTTGTTGCTAAGGCTTATGATATTCAGGCTTGATCAGTTGTGGGATGGATATTCACATCTGTTGAACTGGGTTCGGTATTGGTGGATTGCTCGGGTAGTTGTTGGATGTCGCCCTCTTCTTCAACCCCCCCAACCTTTTCAACCGCCCTGCCTTCTGCAGGCAGGTTCGACTCTTTCTTATTTCCAATAACCCTCTCCACGGAATCACTCATTTCCCGCCAGGTGTTTTCGAGCTCCTTGTAAAAAGCTGCACCCTTTTCAGTCAATGAAAAATACTTTCGGGGCGGCCCGCCAGAGCTTTCCACCCAACGGTAGGCCAGCAGGTCTGCATTTTTTAGTCTTGTAAGCAGGGGGTAAAGTGTTCCCTCAAGAATATTGAGGTGGGCCTTTTTCATCTCTTCGATGATATCACTGGGATAGGCCTCTTCGCGCTGAATGATGGAGAGGATGCAAAATTCAAGCACCCCTTTCCTCATCTGACTTTGTGTATTTTCTATGTTCATGGTCCTGTTTTGAACGTGAAAGATCCAATAACAGGACAAAGATATGTACTATTAGAATACTATGCAATACATAGTACTAATTTTTTGACAGTACTTTAGAAATATTTAACTAAAAGCATTTTTTGCTGCCTTCCACCGATGTACCTGAAAGTTTTGCCATCATAAAAGCCGTCTTCCTCCAGCATGATACGGATTTCCTTGCCCCATTCGGGTATCAAAGTGGAAGAATTCAGTTCGATGGAATAGGCCGTGTTGGGGTATAACTTATAATCTCCGCTGCCCGGAACCCCTTCCTGCTTGTCCCACATCCCGATGGTCGGGCCGGCAGCATGGCCATGCAAACCGAGGGGATGGGTATAGATGCTGGGAATGATACCTTCTGATTTGGCCTGTTTAATTGCAGCAAGCAGCATTTCATTGCCAGTCCTGCCCGTTTTGAACTGGGAAGTCAGGATG